>JBFHGY010000512.1:0-3156 GCA_041582905.1 Crocinitomicaceae bacterium
TACGCTTTGAACCTTCATAACGAAACTCCACTGCATAATTCGGGTTTAATTGAGGATATCCGATTCTAAAATTTTCTATCTTCGCAGCATGAACATCACCGAAGAAACAGTGGATCACATCGCACACCTCGCTCGCTTAGAGTTCGAAGGAGAAGCAAAAGATAGTATTCGAACAGATCTCGAACGGATCATCACGTTTATGGATAAACTTCAAGAGGTCGATACTGAAAATGTAGAACCGCTGATCTTCATGTCTTCAGAAATTAATCGCCTACGTGAGGACATTCCTGCACGTACGGTAACACAAGAGCAAGCATTGAAGAATGCTCCGCAGCGCGATTCGGATTACTTCCGTATTCCAAAGGTCTTGGATAAAGACGTTTAATTATTCTTCAACATTTCTTTGATTTCATCAAAAACGGCTGGACGTGGAGATGTGCAGGGTATTTGATCTCGTACATCAATCGTTGTAATCCCCTGAATGGTATCTCCCGTTTGAATCAACTGGGAAGAGTTCCCTGGCGAGACATAGATCGCTTTGTTGAACAAATCTTTTTGCTGAATTTCGAATTGAGAATCCTTTGGTAAGTTTACAGACTCCTTTAACTCGACGTATGCAATGACTTTGTAATCCTTGGTCAGTTCGACATCTAGCACCTTTCCGATTTGCACCCCCTTTAATACAATTGGGCTGTACTGGCCAATTCCTTCAGATTCCTCGAACAACAGAAACACTTTTTTGTCTTCTTGCTGACAAGAGGCAATGAAGAGCAAAAGAAGCCCTATGAATGATCGTCGAATCATAAAAGAAGATTAGTAACGATACTTCGACTTCGAATAATCTGGTGTAAAGCGTTCAGAATCCAATTCAGGGAATTGTGGATCCATTTCTTTCAGTGTGTTGATCAAGATATCGGCTGCTGAATACAATTTTGTCCAGTTGTGATCACATGGAATAATGTGCCACGGAATATCGTTGCAACGTTCAAAAACCGTATCGTACACCTTCATGAATTCGTGCCACTTGTCACGTGTTTCCCAATCGCCGTCACTGTGTTTCCAGTGTTTTTCTTTCGTGTTGATGCGTTCGAGTAGCTTTTGTTCTTGCTTCTCGTAGCTCACATTGAGGTAGAACTTCAAAATTTTCGTTCCATTGGCCTCCAAATGCTTTTCAAATTGATTGATTTGCTCGTAGCGTTTGTCAATCGTTTCTTGATCAATATATCCGTACACCGAAGGCACTAAAATGTCTTCATAGTGCGACCGATTGAATACGGTAATGGTTCCTTTCTCTGGAGTGCATTGATGGATTCTCCACAAAAAATCGTGGGCCATTTCTGTATCAGTGGGCTTTTTGAATGAATGTACGTTTACCCATGAAGGACTCACTTTTCGGAAGAGCGTACGCGTTAACCCATCTTTTCCAGACGCATCCATTCCTTGAAGAACAATCAGAACACTTCGTTTTCCCTCTGCATACAGTCGCTTCGAATATTCGTAAACATCATCCAGTAAATCGTCTGTTGTGTCTTTGATTTCTTTTTTATCCCAATCTTGCGGTCCGTCCGCGCGGTGATTATCAAGTAATGCCATGGTCTTATTTTAGAATGATGTAAACAGGAAGATGATCAGAATATCCGCCGTAGTATTTTCTTCCACCGTAGGTGGCGTTTGGTTTTTCTTGTCCTGTGCTTCGGTTTTTGAAGATGAGGTCATCGTCCCAGTGAATTTCAGCATCGTTCCCGCGAATGCCAAGTCCTGAGCGGTTGTCGTATATCGCTTGTGATATAATGATTTGATCCAGTACCGCCCAGTCTCCTTGATGGACAGCTGTTCCTTCTCCATTTACATGTTCATCAAATAGTAAGTTGATCAAGTCTCCTTCGCCTTCATAACCCGATTCTTTTGCGCGCAATACAGTTTGTAAACTTTTATCGGTTGGGTGATCATTGAAATCACCTAAAATGATGATGTTCGCGTCAGCATCTCGGTGGAGAATTTCGTCCACTTTTTCGCGGAGTGTTTCGGCGGCTTCGATGCGTTTGTGCTCTGTTTCTTGTTGTCCTTCACGACGAGAAGACCAGTGATTGACAAAAACATGCGTTTTGATACCTCCTGTTAATTCTCCTTCAACATATAAAATGTCTCGGGTAGCAAAACTTGGATTGTTCGCTAAACGGACGCGTAATTTGGTGCTATTAATGAGTGAGAATGCATCTTGATCATACAACAAAGCCACATCGATTCCACGGCGGTCGGGAGAGTCAAAATGAGCGATTCCATAATTGGTCTCATCAAAATCTCCTTCTTCCACCAAATCTTTGAGTACTGCTCGGTTTTCTACTTCTGCCAGTCCAATTAGAATTGGTGCTTTTTGGAATTCGGAAAGAGCATCTTCGATCCGTTCCAGTTTTGTTTCGTAGCGATCTTCGTCCCACTGTTTGTAACCGTGAGGAGTGAAATCTTCGTCATTTGTTCGAGGATCGTTTTTGATATCGAACAGGTTTTCTACGTTGTAAAAAACAACAGGTCGTCCTGAGAATGCGTTCATGTTTTCCTTGTTCGTTATAGGTTGGTGCTCTTTGATTTCTTCGAGTAGGTCTTCACCGAAATGGCTATCACCACACGAAATAAGTGAGCTGGCCAAAGCGTAAATCAAGAGGTGCTTTTTCATATTATTTTCCTTTCAAAATACCGAGAAGTCCACGGGTGAGTTCACCAATCCATCCACCGCCACGGCTACTTGTTGCCCCTTTGGTGATGTTTTTTGTGACGTCTTTCCACATGCGTTCGCGTTCGCGTTCTTCCTTCAAGCGTTCACGTTCTTGTGCTTTACGAAGTCGTTCCAACTCTTTCATTTCTTCTCGCTCGCGTTTGGCTTCTTCGCGTTCGAGTCGCTTGAGTTCTGCGTCGCGTAGTTTCGCTTCTTTTTCACGGATCAATTCCTCCGCTTTTTCTTGCTCTTCTCTCGCTTCCGCTTGCTTTTCTTCGGTAGCAGCGCGTTCAATTTTGCCTGTCAAGATTTCATAAGCGCTCTCACGATCGATTTCTTCGTTGTATTTCTGCGCAATTTTCGATTGTGCGACTAGCGCATCCACCTCCGCTTGTTCCAAAACATCCATACGAGAAAGCGGAGCACGACAAATGGTGGCAGCA
>JBFHGY010000513.1:0-3153 GCA_041582905.1 Crocinitomicaceae bacterium
ACTTACCGAAATGAAAATCACTGATTATCGAGAGAGTGAGTTCATCGATTTACTGATTGGTTTCATCCAGAATTATGACAACAAAGTTGCGCTTCAAGTGTATTCCATTTACCTCCTTCAGCAATTTGTGAAGCGCTACCCAGAGTTAAAAGAGGAAATTATCGAAATTATTGCACTACATCGACCTGAAAAAACCGCTGCTTACAAAATTGCCGAACGCAATTTCTTGAAATTTGCCGCAAAAATCTAGTCAAGATTCCATAATTCTGAATGGAATTTTGTCCCTTTTTCCCTTCCAAAGACATTTTTAAGATTTTTTTTCAAAAAAAATTAGCACACCCAACCCCTTGCTATCACTAACTTTTAGCGATAAAAGCAACC
Source organism: Crocinitomicaceae bacterium (assembly GCA_041582905.1). Classification (GTDB taxonomy): domain Bacteria; phylum Bacteroidota; class Bacteroidia; order Flavobacteriales_D; family Crocinitomicaceae; genus UBA4466. The sequence goes on from JBFHGY010000513.1 coordinate 382, forward strand.
CCTAAAACAAAACTTATACAGTACTATGTATTGCATATTACATTCTTTTACCCATATCTTTGTATCAAACAATAATGAATATAAAACGAACGGAATATTCATTTGTCATACCATCACGTGAGGATGAACAAAGAAATATTCTGTGAGAGCAAAGCGGTTAAACGGGGACAGGAACTTTTCTTTTTCTCATTCCGCAGAAAAAAATTTAGCACATGAAACTAGAAAATACCAAAGCGCAAATGCGAAAGGGAATTCTCGAGTTCTGTATTCTTTCAATTCTAAGTAAAAAGGAAGCATATCCTTCAGAAATCATCGAAGCGCTTAAAGACGCAAAGTTGATAGTTGTAGAAGGAACATTATATCCATTACTCACACGATTGAAGAATAGTGAACTTCTCACCTATCGCTGGGAGGAATCGCCATCTGGTCCTCCACGGAAATATTACTCGCTCACCAAAATGGGGAGCACATTTTTAGAAGAATTAGCAGTTACGTGGGACGAATTGAACACGGCTGTAACCAAAATCACCGAAAAACCGCAAGCATGAAAAAGACAGTATCAGTAAACATTAAAGGCAGCAACTTCTTGATTGAAGAGGATGCGTACGAGCTGTTGCAAGATTACCTCGACCGCTTGGAGAACGCCTTGAAACATGAATCAGGCAGCAAAGAAATCATTGAAGATGTCGAATTGCGTATTGCCGAATTGTGCTCCGAAAAGTTATCGGAATTTAAAAAGGTGGTTGAACTAGCAGATATCGAAGATATTCTCGGAAAATTAGGTGATCCATCGATGTACGTGGATGAAGATGCTGAAGAGTCAACGGAAGGACGCAGTTACGAAAAATCAACTTCTGAGTCGGGAGAACGACGCTTGTTCCGTGATACCGAAAACGCTGTAATTGGTGGGGTTTGTCAGGGAATTGCCAACTTCATGAACATCGACGTTGTAGTGATTCGTGCCATTTTCGTGGTCATTCTCCTCTTCGCAGGATTTGGATTCCCTCTCTACCTCATTCTTTGGATCATTGTTCCAAAAACGAAGACTACCATCGACCGCTTGCGCATGAAAGGACGTCCCATTACCGTCGAAAGTGTGCGTGAAGAAGTAGAAAGTGCTGCCGAACGCATTAAGGACAAATCAAGCAATTTCGCTTCAAACATCCGCGATAACGAAAATAACCGTCGTCGGCTCTCAGGCATAGGACGTATCATTGCCATTGTTGGTGGATCGATTCTTATTTTATGGGGATTGTCTTGGCTTATCCTATTTCTAGTCTTCATTGTTGGTGGATTTGAAATCATTCCGATCCTTAGCGAAGATGGCCCAATGTCGGTGACAGAACTTGGTCAGTTACTTCTTGCCTCTCCCGATGACATACCGTATGCGTGGTTTGGACTTATTCTTGGGGGATTAAGCATCATCATGTTCCTTCTACTCCTTGGCTCTAGTTTGATCTTTAAACTGCGTAATCGCTGGATGAAGATTACACTACTTGGTTTGGCCGCTGGAGCAGTCGTTGGAGGTATAATGTGTGCCTACCTAGGCTTCAAAGCGGGCGTTGATTTAACACTTGAAGGAGAAGTAGAAAAACCAATCGCTACGGTATACACAAATGAGTTAACGATTCTGCCAGAACTTAATTCGACAGAAACGGATAGCGGTTACAGCGTAAAAAGCAATGGTCGAAATGGATTCTTGAAGATCAGTAAAAATGAAATTCAGATGTACGGAATTCAAATGATGTACCGTGAATCTCCTGATTCCTTATTCCATATCCATCAAAACAAATCTGCTCGTGCCAGATCTAATTCCAAGGGAGTTAAACGAGCGGACAACATCGAGCATGATTTGCGTTTGGTAGGAGATTCTTTGTACCTCGATACAGATTATCATTTCCCGCGCGAGGATAAAATTAGAGACCAACGCGTACTCATTATCATTGATATTCCAGAAGGAGGAAAAGTGATTACTGATGGACGAGAAATCACCTTTGATGAAATCGATGAAGATAATGATGAGGATGACGATGAGGAAGGCCGAAAAAAACATCGTCGTCAACATAAACACGGGCACTTCTTTGGTGACGGAGATTATGAAAATCGTTACGGTCGCTGGTAAAATTTAGCATATATACCAAAAAAGCTGAGCGCTAGGTAATGGGTTTCCCTGTTACCCGGCGCTCAGCCTTTTTATGTATGTTGAATTCTACTATTTGGTTTTCAAATGAAGTTCATCTTCTCCCCCAATTTCTCTCAACCACATTTCATCTTCTGCTAAACGTAAGATTTGGTAATTTACATCGGCGGCATCGTTCTCGAAGTCGAGCATAAGCGTTTCTTTGTCATCAGCAAAGTCCCATGTCCCTTGCGTTTCATACTCGAAAGAAAAGCTTCCAGATGAATAATTTGCTGCCAATTCAGCATCTCCATCTTTTGTTGTTTTGAGTGTGTACTCGTCGTAATCGTCCGTTACGTCCTCGTTGTTTCTCATTGCTTTTTCGACTTCCCACGTATTGGCAACGCGTGCTTTCTTAGTTCTTAGACTAACTCCCGGTCCCTCTTCATATTTTGAACATGATGGTAATACCACCAATGTGGACAATAGACCTGTGAATAAAATTGATTTTACGTTTGTTTTTGAAATTTTCATGTGTGCTTTTTTTGTTTAATGTTGAGTATTCTATTGTGTATTTTGGGAGTTTGTGAGTCTGGGAGTTGATGACTACTTAGGAAGAAGGTGTAGTTCTAAATCCTGGTCGATGTCTTGCA
>JBFHGY010000514.1:0-3144 GCA_041582905.1 Crocinitomicaceae bacterium
ATCGTATTTTGGTAATACACGTCACCGTCGAAAGCTTCATTTAAATAATCAATCTTCGTATTGTAATCGATTGAAATGATTCGGTCGAGTGCTATGGTCATAACAGGAGCACTTTTCTTTTTCTTTCCTACCAAAAACCACCGATTGTTGAACTCTTTCAGAATAAAAGGATGAAAAACGAAGACTTGCTCATCTCGCGCCTTGAACGAACGGTAAGTAATCTCTAACACCATCTTTTTCAAAATGGCTTGATAGAGCGTGTCGAGGTGTTCTAAGCCTTTAAGATTCTCGTTCTTGTCTAAATGAATAACGGGAGGTTGATGCGTTTTCTCTGTGTAGATTTTGTCTTCCAGACGTTGAATAATGCCACCAAGCTCCGAAAACAATGAAAAGTCTTTAAACTGTTTCAGCATTTCTACCGTTTCCGATAGGACATTCATATCCGATTCATTCAGTGGAATTTCGGTGATAGAATAATCTTCATCTGCGTAGCGATAGAATTTTTTGTCATAGACTTCAATCGGAGCATTGTAGCCTAACTTATCACTACGCATAAGCTGAATGTCCAGTTGAACCGTTCGTTTACTCACATTCACATCGCGCCCTTCGTATTCGTACAGCGCGTCAGAGCAGGCTTCTATCAAATCTTCAAGCGTCCATTGGCGATACGAATTCTGCAAACATTTGTCAATGGTTCGGTAGCGAATGAGGGCGTTTTTGTTCTGTGCCAAAATCTTTTTTTGGAAAAAATACACATTGATTTTCTACTACGCAAAATAATTGCGCAGTTGGTCCGAACCTTTGACTCGTTCAATGCAACAAAGGATTGCATATTTATTTGTTGGAAGCCACTCCGTCGTCAATCCGGGCGACGGAGTTAAAAAAGCCTTTCAACTTCAAAATTGAAGAAAATTGAATAACATGGAAAAGACAATGATCAACGGAAATAAATTAATAGAATTAGGGTTTCGACCTGGAAAATGGTTCAAAGAAGCCATCGAGCATATCAATGAAAACCAATTAGAAGGAGAAGCAATGTTGAGTTACTTGGAACCATTCAAGTCGGCGCCAGAAGTTTTTCCGCACGCAGAACCACTTGAATTCCAAATCAACATTCGACCAGAAAACGAATTGGAAGAAGATAACGTGAATAAAGTGGTCAACTCCATGAATGAATTGATGAAAACACCAACCTTAGTTTCTGGTGCAATTATGCCAGATGCATGTCCAACAGGCCCAGCAGGAACAATTCCTGTTGGTGGCGTAGCGGTTGCTAAAAACGCGATTCACCCTGGAATGCATAGTGCGGACATCTGCTGTTCGGTGATGTTAACAGACTTTGGTAAAATCGACCCTAAATTAGTCTTAGATGCTGCTCACGAAAGCACGCACTTCGGCCCAGGAGGAAGAGATCGAGCTTCACAGTTCCGATTTCCAATGGATTTACTAGCAGAAATCGAAGCGAACTGGTTCTTGAATGATCAAAAATGCATTTCGGCAGCACGATCTCACTTGGGGACACAAGGCGATGGAAACCATTTCTTGTTTGTCGGAAAATCCAAAAAGACGGGAAACACAATGATGGTAACACACCACGGGAGTAGAGGGTTTGGTGCGAATTTGTATTCCAAAGGAATGAAAGTAGCCGAGCGATTCCGACGAGAATTGTCACCGCAAACCTTGAAGCAAAACGCGTGGATTCCTTTCGATACAGAAGAAGGAAAAACGTACTGGGAAGCCTTGCAAATCATCCGAAAGTGGACAAAGTTGAACCATGAAGTATTGCACGATGCAGTATTAGCAAAACTCGAAATGGAGAAAGAAAACCGTTTCTGGAATGAGCACAACTTTGTATTCAAAGATGGAGATTTGTTTTACCATGCGAAAGGTGCTACGCCATTGGATCCGAAGTTCATGCCAGACATCACGGGTCCACGATTGATTCCTTTGAACATGTCTGAACCAGTGTTAATCGTCGAAGGAGCAACAACTGAAAGCAATTTGGGATTTGCTCCACATGGAGCAGGTCGAAACATGAGTCGAACACAACACCGAAAGTCGAAAGCGGAGAAAACCAATGAGGAAGTATTTGCTGAGGAAACAGCAGGTTTGGATGTGCGATTCTTCTCAAATGAGATTGATATCACCGAATTGCCGAGTGCCTACAAAAATGCCGAAACCGTGCGAAACCAAATGGATGAATACGGTTTGGGAACAGTAATCGATGAGGTAATGCCTTACGGTTGCATCATGGCCGGGGATGTATTGAAAAATGCACCTTGGAGAAAGAAACGACGAAAGTAGAACATGAATGACGGATTTCGGCTCCGCTCAATCCTCGGAGTGTAGATTTTGGAGCAAACACCCGAGGATTGAGCGGAGCCGAAGCCCGAAATCGATACGCGCGCTGTCTTTAAGATTACGAAAAATGAACGCAGAAAAAAGATTAGTGGACAAATGGAAGGATATTCAGCAAGATATCAATGCTGGATATAAATACAGTGCTGCAAATAGTTTAAAGAAAATGTTACAACATTACCCAGAAGAGTATTTCATCAGTAATAAACTTGCCGAATTGTATTATGACGCGGGTTTTTATGATGCAGCAGGAAAATACTGGTTGTGGTATCCTTCAAATGAGTATCGCGTGGTGAAGTGTATTGAGATCTACCGGGAATCCATGGGAAATTCAGCTACACGAATTTTGAATGATATTCAATTTCGGGGTGACAAGACCAGGTTGAGAAACTTTTCAAGAGAAATTATTGAGGAGCTCGAGAAAGAAAGTGAGGAAGAAGGAGGGGTTATTTACTGGGATGACACACAAATACATGAAGACCATGAAGATCATTTTGTTGGCGAAAACTCAGGGTGTGGACTTTTAGCACTTCTTGTCGTTGGTTTATTTATTCTGGCACTTGTTGTGGGCTTTTACACAATTGTAGGCTGGATTATTCGATAACGCAGTTTCGTCCGAGTTTTACTCTTTAGGCGAATGATGACGGCTTCGGCTCCACTCAATCCTCGGGTGATGAACCCCAATGCTCCATCAACCACCACTTGGTATCCAGCTTCTAGCTTCTTGTTTCTTTTGATCAAGGCTTCACCTTCGAAACGTTCGATAATCTCTACATTAATGAGTTC
>JBFHGY010000515.1:0-3142 GCA_041582905.1 Crocinitomicaceae bacterium
CACAGAATTCGTCATAAATTCGATAGAGTTTTGTCTTGCGATTATCGGCGTAGGCATCATACTTGAGTACGAATCCGGAAAGCATTAATTCATTGAGTGATTTTGTGAAACTCCCGCCAGAAGATATGTTCAGCGCTTCGAGGAGCTCATCGCGGGTCAATCCTTTTTTGGGGCCATTTGCAAGTGCTTCGATAATTTTTTCATGATAAGAGTTTTCGTCAAAAAGTGAGATGAAGATATCAGCGTATTCGTGCTCGAATTGTGCGTTGGGCTGAAAGCAAAGACGATCGATTGCGGTAACGGTGGAATCGCCAGGTTCGATGTGTTCAAGGTATTCTGCAACACCTCCAAAAGTCATGTAAATTTTAAGGAGTTCAACGGGGGGAAGTGTGATGCCTTTGTAGTGTAAAAATGCTTGGGTTTCGTGTAAAGTGAATGGGGCTAACTTGATTTTTTGTGTGATACGATTGTGTAAACCAGCTTTGTTACGAATGATTTTTTTAACCATGTAAGAGGCTGCGGAGCCACAAACAACTACTACGAGGTCATCACGAGTCGTGCAGTAGTCATTCCAAAAGTTTTCAAAGGCCGGCAGAAAACCAGATCGTTGAGAATCCGCCCAAGGGAATTCATCAATGAATAGTACTTTCTTTTTTTTTGATTTTCGAATACTGCTGAGGTGCTGTTTCAATTTGCTAAATGCTTGCAACCAATTCGCAGGGAGTTCTTCTCGAGTAAAACGATCGGTTACTTCGGCAAGTTTTAACATGAAGTTCTCAATTTGTTCCGGACGATTTTCACCGTTTAGTCCAGTAAAACTAAAAACAATTTGGTCTCTGAAAAACTCACGAATGAGGTAGGTTTTACCAATTCTACGTCTTCCGTAAACGGCGATTAACTCTGATCTACGACTGTTTAGCGCGCTGGTCAATTTGTCTTTTTCTCGTGTGCGTCCAACAATTTTTCGAGTCATAATTTTGTTTTAGTGTAACATTGAGGTATAGCCAAAAATATAAATAAATGTACATTTTGGCTATATCTCATTTTATATTTTTTCAATTTGAGTTGTAGCCAAAAAGAGTGTTTCAAGAAGATTTTGGCTACAACTCAAATAATAATGAATAATTTCGATCTGAAACTTTTGGTTTAACTCAGCTTTTCTACTTACATTTACACAACTATCAATACTACTTACTAGAAATCATTTTCGTCCGAACGTCCCCGTTTTATTGATGATAACTATCGAACAGGTTAGTATGAAGGAATTTACCTCTTCAAAAGAAGGACATAGCATTAAACATAATATCCGCGAATTTGATCCATTTGTGGCAGAAGTCTTAGCGGAGTACTGCGAGCAATTGATCAACAAAAAACAGGGGAAGTTGAATATTTCCGAATCGGTGTTGCTGAAGAGTATCGAGATGCAATGCGCGGATGAGGATTTGGTAATCGAACGTGAGTTGGCTGGGGTGATTCGCTCGGCTAAACGTATCTTGGAAGATACGAGTGAGTCGGAATGGTCGGATGATCACAGACAGCTGTTCCTTCTGCTCAAGAAGATTGTTTTTGTTGGGATCGAAGATGATAATGAAACAAGTGACGCCGATATCATTAATCAAGTGGTCGATGGTTTGATGCGTTTGGATTATTCTCAGGATATTCCTGTGTTCGAGGTGATCGATGAAGAACGTAACATCTTTAACTACATTGGATACATTCTCGGTTCCTTAGCTGAAAAGTTCAAAGAATCAACGGTATCTGTTAAAGCGGTAAATACTTATTTGAGTAAAGATCCAACCAAAGCATTTTTGGTGTTGGATGAAAAAGGGAAGATTCGTTTCGCGAGTCGACGCTTAGAGAGAATGCTCCAATCCCAGGGTGGTGAACTTCTTGACCTTCCAATTGCTGATTTCGTTCCTGCCTGGAAGGAAACGTCCATGGAAGAACTCATCTCGAATCATCTGGGTGAACGCATTTTTGATCACTTTGGAAATGATGAAAAGTTAGTAGAGGCTTACGTTCAGTTAGACGCTGTCATTCTATCTGATGATCAGCTGAGCGATGATGCGGATGAAGTCAAAGAATACGTTTTGAGTATCGATTTCGATACGTCGAATCTTGATCAAGATGAAGAAATCTATAATCAGTTGACATCAATTGATAGTGTGATTGATGCAGTTCGCTCGCTTAAAAAAGGCGATGTTTCACCAAGTGATCATAATTACCGCTTGCAAACATCGTTGGAAAGTTTGTACAAAATCAAGTACGCTCAGTTGGACAAGTTGAACAAAGTGGAGGAATCCGCTGAAGAGTTGATTGATCCAACAACAATCGTTAAGAGTATTTTGTCTGAATTGCGCTTCCAAGCGAATTTCGAAAAGGTGGAATTTATCATCAATAACGAACTTTCTGAATCTTTTTCTGCGCATTTCGAGACGGTTTACTCCATCTTAAAGCACGTTATTAGCAACGCGATTAAGTACACTGCTCAGGAAGAACATCCAGAGATTACAATTGACTTTTCGAAGCAAATGAATGGGGTTCTTGTCGAGATTTCGGATAACGGAATGGGAATCGAAAAGGATCAAATCGAAAAAGTGTTCGAAAAAGGATATCGCGGATCAAAAGAGATCGAAGGGTATGGAATGGGACTCTACTTTATTAAACGCTGCTTAATGCGTTGCAACGGTTCTATTTCTGTTGAGAGTGAGCCAAATGTAGGTTCGAAGTTCTCGATCTATTTGTAAAGGATCAAATCAACCAGTTATACTGAATTTAGAAAAGCCTAGGAAGCTCCAGCAGCTTTCTTTACTCCGAAATGCGTTTCGAGTGAGGTAATGCGCTTTTTCTGCATCTTCGAAATTTCATTCATATTACTATCGTAATTCACCATCGAGCTGATGATTTTGTAATTGAAATCGTCTTTAACCTGCACGAAGGAAACATGCGAGTAATCGTTGGCGCCAAACTTGCGTTTGTTTTGACGTGTTGTTAGTCCAAGATCCAATTTTGTGCTTCCTAGTTCTATGGCGCGTAACACAATTTGCCAAAGCAGTTGGTTGTAGGTGTCATGCGATTCAACGAAACGATAATCAAGGCCGGCAAATACAAAATTGTAGTTCGATCCAGATTTACAGTTCAG
>JBFHGY010000516.1:0-3139 GCA_041582905.1 Crocinitomicaceae bacterium
AAACAACAAGCTGGTCAGATAACCTTGAGAATTTTGAATTCCAATGTTTTGGCATCGGATCGGAGCAAATGGCGTCGAATGGCCGATTTTCAAAATTCAGTTATTTCTCCGCTCACAAGGAAGTGAAAAGTTTTGCGAAGAAAGTTCAACCCGATATCGTTCATGCACATTATGCCTCTTCCTACGGAACATTGGCCAGAAAAGTAGGGCATGAACGAACAGTTCTTTCTTTGTGGGGATCTGATGTGTATGAGTTCCCAAAACGCAGTCCTTTGCACAGGATTTTGTTCAAAAGAGCCGTTAAATTCCCTAAAGTAGTGTGTTCTACTTCCGAAGATATGGCACGAGAGGCCAAGCAATATGTCAACCGTCCCATCGTCATTACTCCATTTGGAGTGGATACGGATATCTTCGTGCCAGCGAACAAAGAAAAATCGGAAATTCTGACAATAGGAACCGTCAAATCGCTCGAAGAGGTGTATGGCATTGATCGCCTACTTCAGTTGTTCGCGGCATTTGTTCAGAAATCTGAACGTAGCGTTCGTCTCTCTATTTTTGGTAGTGGAAGCAAGAAAGAGGAATTGAAAGCATTGTCAAAAGAGTTAGAAATTGAGGCTCAGGTAGATTTTCACGGAAGAGTGGAAGGTGATGAGTTGATTCAGGCTTTTCAGTCATTGGATGTATTCGTTGCCCTATCTCGAAGAGAAAGCTTCGGAGTGGCGGCAATTGAAGCTCAAGCATGCGGAGTTCCTGTTTTGGTATCAAATGTGGGAGGATTGCCGGAAGTGGCATCTCCTAAAACGGGAAGAGTAGTGGAGGAAGAAAATCCCGATGAGTGGCTGGAAAATTTGAATGAATTGGTCGAATCAACGATGAATCCAGAAACAGCCGAATTGACGCGAGAATTTGTCGTGTCGAACTTTTCTCATTCCGTATGCGTAGACAAACTAATCGAAGTATATCAGCATGTTTAAAGAGATGAGTTGGCAGGAAAAGCTATTGGCATTTTCGAGTGCGCTGATGGTGATGGTATTGATCATCAAGGATCAATTGATTCCTCCATTTATTTTGTTGTTTGCTTTGTCAACAATCCCCTTTTGGAAGGGGCCGAAACACATTGTATCGAAGAGAGTCGTTTTCCCGATGATCGCGTTGTTTTTGCTCTACGCCATTTCCTTTTTGTTTGTTGTGAACAAAGCATCCGGAATCCTACAGCTCACAACACGATTATCGTTTTTAATTTTTCCAGTTTTGGCTTTACTTATGTCCAATGGTGGAAAATACGCGCGTTTGGGACTCAAGTGGGGATTTATTCTGGGGAGCGGTATCTCCATGCTGTTCTCCTTGGTTCGAGCCATCATCATTGAAGGAGGATTTTCGGGGGAAGCATTTATGTCGAATGTATACGGCTTAAACATGCATCCATCATACTTGGCGTTAATTTTCCTCTTTGCATCAGCACTATTATTCTTGGATTCTTCAACATCGAAAGTGATAAAAGTGGGGAGATGGGCGTTTTTGGGCTTAACAGTGATTTCCTTATTCTACCTAAGATCGCTTGGAGCATTTGTGTGTATTGCGGCAATTTTTACAGCTTTACCTATCTGGAAAACGCTCAAGACGAAAAATTGGAAGTGGTTATTGACACTCCCTGTTTATGGATTGTTGTTTTTCGTTGGATTGAAGTCCTCGGATCGCATTTCCAACGATGTCGCTGCGAGTTTAAATAGTGTTGGAGTGTGGGCGGAATCACCTTCTCAATTCATAGAAAAGAACGTAAACAACATCGAGTCGAATACGGTTCGCTTGGTCGTTTGGACGATTTCTACAAACATGATCTACGAGAATCCGTTTGGTGTTGGATTAGGAGATGAGAATGATCTCTTGATGAGGGAATATTACAAACACGGATACTCAGGCTATGCCGAACGCCGACTAAATCCACACCAACAATTCTTGCAAACGGGAATTTCGATAGGTTGGCTCGGAATCATCGTGTTACTGACATTATTCGTCTCACTCATTATCGCATCCTATCGAACAAATGACCTCGCGCTGTACATTGGTGCAATATGCATTTCCGTTTCTTGTCTATTTGAATCCATGCTGGAAAGACAAGTGGGCGTCATATTTTTGAGCATTTTGCTTTTTTACATTGCAATGGTTCGCTTTAAACAACAAACATCGAAATCCGTCGAATGAAATTATTGATTCTTACTCAGTACTATCCGCCAGAAATTGGGGCACCACAAAATCGCCTCCATGAGTTAGCTGTTCGTTTGAAAAAAGAAGGGATCGATGTTGAGGTACTTACTGCAATGCCGAACTATCCGAAAATGGAAATTTTTGAGCAGTACAAGGATGGTTCAATTCGCGAAGAAGAAATTGAAGGCATCAAGGTGTACCGTTCGAAAATCTACGTGTCAACCTCCAAAAGTATCGTCCCTCGATTGCTCAATTATTTCAGCTTCGTCTGGACGTCATATTGGCGTGGTCGTAAATTGCCGAATTATGATTTTCTGATGGTAGAATCTCCACCCTTATTTCTGGGATATTCAGCGATGCGTCTTTCCAAAAAGCTCAAAGCAAAGCTCATTTTCAACGTGTCAGATTTATGGCCGGAGAGTGCAGAAAAAATGGGAGTGGTCAACAATAAGCAGTTGTTGAGTTTAGCGTATCGATTAGAGAAGAAGTGTTATCGCCGCTCGACCATCGTAACTGGACAAACGCAAGGAATCGTCGATAATATCAATGATCGATTTCCCACGGTTAAGACCTTTTGGTTGCCAAACGGAGTCGACGTTAACTTTTATCAACCGGAGAAAATTCAAGAAGGAGATTTTCGAAAACGTGCTGGTTTGAAATCGTCAGATGTCGTGTTTTTTTACGGCGGTATTCTTGGTCACGCGCAGGGCTTGAACGTCGTACTTGAAGCGGCGAAGCTTGTCGAAAAGAATGAGAAAATCAAAATCGTATTACAAGGAGCTGGACCAGAAAGAGAAGATCTGCTTCAGTTGAAAGAGCGTTTGGGATTAACCAATGTTATTTTCATGCCACCCGTCGCGAAATCCGAAATGCCGGCAATTTTAAAGTCGGTGGACGTAGCACTTGTTCCGCTAAGAAAACTGGACATTTTTCA
>JBFHGY010000517.1:0-3128 GCA_041582905.1 Crocinitomicaceae bacterium
ATAGATTTCATCGGATTGTTCGCTGAACCCGCGCCTTTGATTTCAATGATGGCATCTTTTGAAAAGAGAAATCCACCTGTTTTATCAAAGTATTCTACGGTTGCCGATACTTCCAGATCGTATACGTAGTAATTATAGATGTAATCAAACGAATCGCAAATAATATTGATTCTATCCAGATCGGAATCCATATCCTCTGGAGAAATAGTTGTGATGTCAGGAAGCGTTTCCTCGATCGTGAATTTTGTACATCCAAAACCAATCAGAACGATAAGAGCTGATATGAAAGCAATTTTATTCATGGAGTGATCGTATAAGCAACACCAAGTCGAACCTGGTACTGAGGATTAGTAATAAGATAGGCATCGGTTATGGGAGTCATCGCCCGTGACAATAAACAGTTCAACTGAAACCGATTCGTCAATTGGTAACTTCCTTCTGCGCTGAGACATACGCGAAACAAATCTCCTGTTCCCGTATTGAATTCATCCAGTGCTAAATTATTCTCAGCTTCGATATATCCGGCAATTCCGATTTTTTCGCTGATCCCGTATCGAATGCCAGCAGAACTAAACAGTTTATTTACGTGCCCATAATAGGTGAGGTTGTCCGAACTTCCTGAAAAAAAGAGCTGACGAAAGCTCACTTTTAAGACCGCTTGGAGCTTGGTTTCTGAAAACAAATAAGCATTATTCGCACTTACTTCGTAACCATAAGTAGGATCCAAATTATACGTAACAGATTGCAATTCAATGCTACGATCCCCGAACGAATGAACGTAGTTGCCGCCTACAGAAAATTGATACTGCCCAAAGGAAACAAAACCTAAGCTCACAGAAACGATGATCAATACGCTTCTCAGCGAAAGAAGAAATCGATTTCCAAAGGAACTAGCAGAAACAATAAGTGGTGGTTTCATATGAATTAATCAGGTCAGTAATTTATACAATACAACGAAGAAAATAGAGAATTGGTAAGTAAAATAGATGTTTTTTTGATGAGAAAAAGAATATACACTTAACCACACACCCTCAACTTATTCACAACCAATCCATCTAATTGAACCGCTCATACTTTTTTGACCACCTGCAGCACTTTCTCTTCCTACATTTAGATTCAGATTAAAAACAGACACGATTATGAAAGTACTAGTAGCAGCGTTAACATTATTGATCTCGGTTTCGAGTTTTGCGCAAACAACAGCAGATGAAATTATTGACAACTATTTCGAAGCAATTGGAGGAAAAGATGCCTTCCGAGCTTTGAAAGGACAAAAAATGACCGCAGAGGTAGACGCTCAAGGTATGTCAATTCCATTGGAAATTTACGTGATGGCAGATGGAAAGCAGATCACAAAGTTGGAAGTAATGGGAATGTCTATGTCGCAAGACGCATTCGACGGAACGGATGCATGGAGTACAAATTTCATGACGCAATCGGCGGAGAAAGCAGACGCTGAAGAGTCTGAAAACAAGAAGAGAGCGATCGGTGAGTATCCAAGTCCATTACTCGACTATGCTGATAAAGGTTTTTCAGTTGAGTTGATGGAAGATGAGGTAGTGGATGGTGTAGATTGCTTCAAGTTGAAAGTGACGAAAAAGCCAATGCTTGCCGATGGAGAAGAAGTGGATAACATCGAATACTACTACTTCGATCAGGAAACATTCGTACCGATCAAAACGGAATCAGAAATTACTTCAGGACCACAAAAAGGAGCGGTTGTGATTACCTTGTATAGCGATTATCAAGAGGTGGAAGAATTGTATTTCCCGTTCTCAATGACATTCAAAACGGAAGATACAGAAGGTCAGTTGATTGAATTCGATTCGATTGAACTCAACCCTGATGTAGACGATTCATTTTTCGCGTTCCCAACGGAGGAATAATTCGATCATAACATAAATTTTAGAATCATGTTAAAGCAAGTTTTAGCAGCAGGACTTCTAGTGCTGTCGGGCGTAGCCATGTCTCAATCCATCTCTGAGTTATCGGGAGGTGATCTCTTCGGAGGATTGAAAGCGCGCCATATCGGTCCAGCGTTGATGAGTGGACGTGTAAGTGATATTCAAGGTCACCCCACAGACAACAAAGTGATTTACATTGGAACCGCTGGAGGTGGAGTATGGAAAGCTCAAGATGGTGGTGTAGTGTTCAATCCCATTTTTGATGATTATTGTCAATCAATTGGTGCCATTGCGATCGATCCACAAAACCCAGATAAAAGCGTTTGGGTGGGAACGGGAGAAATTTGGACCCGAAACAGTACATCAGTTGGAGACGGAATCTATCATTCAAATGATGGAGGAACGAATTGGAAAAAAATGGGATTGGAAAAATCGGAGCGTATCAGCTCTATCCAAATTCACCCGAAAAACAGCGATGTAATCTACGTAGGAGTGCTCGGTGCGTTGTGGGGAGATAGTGAAGAACGAGGTGTCTACAAAACGAGTGATGGAGGAAAAACGTGGGAGAAAATTTTCTACATCGACCAGAAAACAGGTTGCTCGGAACTCGTGATGCACCCAACCAACCCTGATATCATGTACGCTGCTTTTTGGGAGCACCGCCGAACAGGATGGTCTTTCAGTTCTGGAGGAAATCAAAGTGCGCTGTACAAAACAACCGATGGAGGAAAGACGTGGAACAAGATTCATAATGGATTTCCAGAAGGACAATTGGGAAGAATGGCCATTGCAATTGCACCTTCTTCACCAAATATCATGTATGCGACAATCGAATCAGAAGATGCGAACAAAAGTGGAATGTATCGATCTGAAGATGGTGGAGCATCATGGAAACACACGAATGGTGATTTCGGATTGACGGTACGTCCGTTCTATTTCTCACGCGTAGTGGTTCATCCAACGGATCCAAATGCGGTAGCGAAAGCTGGATTGTTCGGTTCCATCAGTCGTGATGGAGGAAAGACGTTCAAAAGTTTGGGATCGATGCACCCAGATATCCATGATATTTGGTTCGATATTACTGATCCAGACAAATTATTTTCGGCAACAGATGGTGGATTGTACCGCTCACTCAATCGTGGTGAAACAATGGAAATGATTGAAAATTTACCCATTTGTCAGTTCTATCACATCTCCGTAGACAATCAGGAGCCGTACAATATC
>JBFHGY010000518.1:0-3128 GCA_041582905.1 Crocinitomicaceae bacterium
GCCATGGGAGTGGATATGTTCGATTGCGTAATGCCTTCCCGAAATGCACGTCATGGAATGTTGTTTACATCTGAGGGAATCATCAACATTAAGAATAAAAAATGGGAGAAAGATTTCTCTCCGCTGGATCCAAACGGAACGTCGTATGTAGATTCAACCTATTCGAAGGCATATTTACGTCATTTGATACGTGCTAAGGAAAATTTGGCTATTCAAATTGCGACAATTCACAATTTATCTTTCTATTTGTGGTTAGTGAAGGAGGCAAGAAAGCAAATTCTGGCTGGAACATTCACCGAGTGGAAAAACAAAATGGTACCAAAATTGTCTAATCGACTGTAGTGTTTACAATTATTGATCGATATATCATCCGAAAGTTCTTAACGACTTTCTTTTTCATGACGGCCGTCATTATGTTTCTTACGATGGTCTTCGATCTCGCGGATAAACTCAACGACTTTCTTCAGGCAGGTGCTACAGCAAACGAAATCATTTTTGAATATTTCTTCAACTTCATGTTGCTCTATGCCAACATGTTTTCTTCGCTGATCATTTTTGTTTCCGTGATTTGGTTCACGTCTAAAATGGCGCAGGACACGGAAATTATTCCGATTTGGAACAGTGGTAGAACCTTTGGTCGATTTGTCCGACCGTATATGATCTCGGCTACCTTTTTGATGTTGTTGTCGCTTTTGCTGAATCATTTTATTGTTCCCAGAGCAAACAAGGTGCGTTTGGCATTCGAAGAAGAATATTACTGGAATAATATGCAGGTAAATGATTACCATGCCGAATTTCCAGGAGAACAAGTCGTTTACTTTTCGAATTATACTTCGGAGTCGGGAATCGTGAACGATTTCGTGGTGGAGCAGTGGAATGAAAAAGGAGAGATGGTTTCCTTCTTGAAAGCAAAAACAGCAAAAAATGAACCTGGTTCAGATGTTTGGACCTTGAATAATTTCTTTGAACGACAGACAAGTTATCCGAAAGATGAAATTCGAACGGGAAAGAAAATAGATACGACCTTTTCGTTTTCTATTGATGAGATGGCCACCCGTGCCAATGTTGCTGAAGCAATGACCTATTTTGAATTGAAGGAATTCATCCAGCGAGAAAAAGATAAAGGTTCGAAGCGCGTTCCAACATACGAAGTGGTGTTGTACGAACGGACGTCACTTCCGTTCTCAACATACATTTTGACCATTATCGGAATTGCTGTGGCGAGTCGAAAGAAGCGAGGAGGAATAGGAATCAATATCGCGATTGGATTGGCGATTATTTTCATCTACATCTTCGCTATGAAAGTGACAAGTGTCGCTGCGATGAACGTCGGTTTCCCATCATACTTGGCTGTATGGGTGCCTAACGTATTGTTCGGTGGTGTTGCCTATTATTTGTATCGAAAAGTTCAGCGTTAAACGAAGTTTATGAGTGCCTTTGAATTTTATACTTCTCGAAAAGAAGACTTTCAACAACAACGATCTACCGTAATTGCTCGACAACGTGTTTTGCGTATCACGCGATTAATCGTTTTTCTGGCAGTGGCTGGTCTCGTTTATTTTATGTTCGGAAGTTGGCTGTGGATGAGTTTATCACTGATTTCTGGGACGATTTTGTTCACCTTTTTAGTGTTTCGTTCGAATGATTTGGCAAAGGAACGAAGCTATTTGGAAGCGCTCATTCAGATTAATCAAACGGAACTGGAGGTACTTGACGGGAAATGGAGTCATCTTCCTGACGGACAAGAATTCCAAGAAGATGATCATGCGTTTAGTCAGGATTTAGATTTATTTGGGCGTGCATCCTTCTTTCAATATGTGAACCGCGCAGCATTGAAGCGAGGAAGAGAAAATGTAGCTGCCATGTTGGCTTCCAATCATTGTGAGTCAATAGAAGATAAGCAGGAGGCTGTTCAAGAGCTGGCAAAAAAGGCCGAATGGCGCCAGGATTTCACCGCACATGGGAGCTTGGTAAAATCAAAAGTATCTGAAGACGCCATAGTGGGATGGTTTGATAAATATGAACCGTTTACGAGTCGCTTTTCTCCAGCATTGGTTTGGGGAGTAAGTGGAGTATCACTTATAGCGATGACCTTGTACGCGTTCGATATCATCCATTGGACGTATGTATTGATGTGGTTTTTTGTAGGTGCTGGAATCATCGGACGATTACTCAAAAAGATTACACAGCTCTCTAATGATACAAGTAAGATACAGGATACCTTTGAGCGCTATCATGAGCTATTGGATCGAATTGAAACGGAAAAATTCTCTTCGAAGCAATTAATTCATTGGCAGTCCCAAATTCATCAGAAGGACCGAAAAGCCTCGGAAATTGTGAAGGAGTTCTCGAAATTACTCGGAGCATTGGATCAGCGGAATAACATTCTTATTTCGATTCCTGCCAATGGTTTTTTCTTACGTGATTTACGGATTACCTACAAAATCGAAAAATGGATTGAAGCAAATGGCTCAAAAGTAGGTGAGTGGTTCCGCGTAATTTCGGACTTTGATGCGCTCAATTCCTTTGGAAACTATGCATTCAATCACGATCGTTACGTTTATCCGAAAATCCTCAATGATGGAAAACAGATTGAAGCGAATCAGTTGGGGCACCCTCTATTGAATCCCAAAAATCGTGTAGATAATGACTTCGCCATGACTAACAAGCAGTTCTTCATTGTAACCGGAGCGAATATGGCTGGGAAAAGTACCTTCCTCCGAACGGTTGGACTCAGCATCGTTTTGGCGAATAATGGATTGCCAGTTTGTGCGCAATCTTTTGCTTATGCTCCCATCAAGCTCATTTCAAGTATGCGCACCACTGATTCTTTGAGTGATAACGCCTCGTATTTCTTTTCCGAATTAACTCGTTTGAAACACATTATCGACACCATTGAAAACGAAGAACACTTCATCATTTTGGATGAAATCCTGAAAGGAACAAATAGCAAAGACAAGGCAAAAGGATCACAACAATTCGTTGAAAAACTTGTACGTACCGGAAGCACAGGGATTATTGCGACGCATGATCTAAGTCTGTGTGAGTTGGAGGATGAGTTACCGCAAGTGAAGAATTATTATTTTGATGCGGAAATCGTCAACGACGAACTCTATTTCGATTATCGA
>JBFHGY010000519.1:0-3121 GCA_041582905.1 Crocinitomicaceae bacterium
CCTTCGACGAAATGTTCAAACCATCCATGAAAAATGGAACCGAGATGTGGCCATTTTATCTGGAGATGTATTGATGATCAAAGCCTATCAATTGCTTGGTCAAATTGATGGAAGTTTACTTCCAGATGCCTTTGCTTTATTCAACAAAACGGCCATTGAAGTATGTGAAGGTCAGCAAATGGACATGGATTTTGAGCAGCGCTCGGATGTAACAATCGATGAGTACATCGAAATGATTCGCTTAAAAACATCTGTTTTGTTAGGATGCGCCTTGGAAATGGGAGCCATTGTGGCGGAAGCATCTTCAGATGACCGTGAATCAATCTACAACTTCGGACAGCACATTGGTATTGCTTTTCAAATTCAAGATGATATCCTTGATTTATACGCTGACCCAGATAAGTTCGGGAAGCAGGTAGGGGGAGATGTGATTGCCAACAAGAAAACATTATTGTACCTCACGGCTCTTCAAAATGCTACGAAAGAGCAACTGGAAGTGATGAAGCAGTTGCAAAGCGAAGAGAATTTGGAACTAAAAGTGGATCGAACTCGTCGACTTTTTGATCAGTTGAACATTCGTTCGTTGTGCGAAGCACGTATGCAAGAGCACTACGATATTGCGATGGAATCTTTGGCGAAAATTCACGTAGAAGAGGCACAAAAGGCAAAGTTGGTGGGCTTGGCTGCGTTCTTGATGAATCGAGAGATGTAGAAACGAAAAACGGGATGAAGATACTCGATCTGTCACCCCGCCTTAACTAAACTACATCTTAGAGTTAGCGCTTTTGTAGAATTTTATCTAAGACTTCGTCTTTAGCGAGCTTTTTGGTACAGAAAAACCAATCTTTACACTCGAGATTATCATCTTCCATTCGGTCTTTTGCAGTGCCGCAAGAACCTGCAGGTCCAATGATTACATCATCGCCTGGTTGCCAATCCGCTGGAGTGGCAATATCAAACTCATCTGCAGCTTGTAGTGCAATAACGACACGGTAAAGCTCTTCAAAGTTTCTTCCTAAACTTAATGGGTAGTAGATGATCGTGCGAATAATTCCTTTCGGGTCAATGAAGAATACGGCGCGTACTGCCTTTGTTGAGTCTTCATTCGGTTGGATCATTCCGTATTTCTTCGCAACATCCATTGTGATGTCTTCAATCAATGGGAATTTGACATCCACATCTTTCATCCCTTTGTACTCAATCTTTTCTTTGATCGTTCGCAACCAAGCAATGTGACTGTATAAACCATCGATGGATAAACCAACCAGTTTTGTGTTGGCATTCGCAAATTTTTCTTCCATCGTTGCGAAAGTCATGAATTCAGATGTACAAACAGGCGTGAAATCTGCTGGGTGACTGAATAAAATAACCCATTCGCCTTCGTAATCCGCAGGAAAATTGATTTCTCCTTGTGTCGTTACGGCTGTAAATTCTGGTGCTGCATCACCAATTCGTGGCATGCTAAACACTTCTTGTTGTTCTATATTATCTTCCATTTTTACTGTATTTAATTATTGTCTTCTTCGAAGGTAGTGTTATGATCAGGGGAAGACAGTAACACTTGTTACAGCAGCAGGAGAAGGTGAATGAAGTGGTAAATCCATAAAATAGAGAAGCCGACCGCAATCTTTTCTTAAGAATGGCTACGAAATAGTATCTTGAACCGAACAACGCTAAATTGACAGAACAAGAATTCATAGCTTGCGCTAAGCGCGATAGAGATGCCGCTTTTTCGTATCTCACCGACACCTATGCTCAAAAAGTATATGGGAGTTGTGTGCAGTTGGTGCGGAATGCGGAAGATGCAGAAGACTTGGTTCAAGAAGTGTTTACCTCGATTTATCTCTCGCTAGATTCATTCGGAGGTAAGTCGAAATTGTCGACATGGATTTATGCAGTAACGCAGAATAAAGCCAAAGAATTTCTTCGGAATAAGAACCGATTAAAACGCAAAGGAACCTTAACGGTGATTGATGAGTACGCTGAAGGTTTCAGCAGAAGTACGACGAATTTTAATCATCCGGGGGTTCAGTTGGAGGATAAAGAGAAAGCACACATTTTATTTCAAGCAATTGATACACTCGCAGAAAATCAAGCAACGGCATTTCGTTTAGCGAAGATAGAAGGCTACAGTTATGCAGAAATTGCGGAGATGATGGAGTTAAGTGTCTCTTCGATTGAATCATTGCTCTTTCGAGCGAATAAGCGTTTGCGGGTCATATTGGCTGATTTCTACGAGAAAAATAAATCATGACCGCAAGAATAAGGAAGAAAAGACAACAAAAGAGTTGAATATGAAACAAGAACAACAATGGATTGAGGACATCATGTCGGTTTCGGAGAAAATTGATACTCCGGAAATTCCAATGGATGTGCTTCAGCGAATTAAGCAAATTCCATCGCGAGTAAAATCGACGGTGGACATGGTGCCGAAGCGAACACTTTGGTTGGTGGCAGCGAGCATTGCTGCGCTCATCGCTGTAAACATATATGCGTCGAGCGTTTCGCAATCTACTGAAGTTACGGAAAGTTCATTCGGAGATGCGTATTTCTCTCATTTAAATCAACTGTAATGGAACGCAAGAAACTGTATAAGCTCATCATAGCGGCGTTGGTAATTGTGAATGTTGGATTGGTCGCTTTCTTACTTTTAGCGAAGCCACCGCATCTTGGTCCACTTCACGGTAAAAATTTAGCACGTGAGTTAGGAATTGAAGGAGAAAAAGCCTTGATGATCGAGAAGTTGGAGAAGGAACATCATAAAGAAAAACATGCGTTGATGAAGAAAGATCGGGAATTGCATGAAACACTTTTTTCCAAGATTGGAACAGATGAGGATGTAACACTGATTCAGACAAAAATCAAGGAGAACTATGCAGAAATTGAAAAAATGACCTTCGATTTCTTTGATGAAGTCGCATCGTATTGTACGAAGGAGCAACGTGAGCAACTCAAGGAAACGATTTACCACGCGTTTCATCAAATGAGAGGACCGAGAAGAGATAAGTAATGTAAGTTAATTTAGCGTTGACTTCAAAAGGCCCCGTTTTGCATTAGCGAGATAGGGCTTTTACTTTTTCGTATAACGAAGAACAGTAAAACTGGCATCATGACGATCATC
>JBFHGY010000520.1:0-3117 GCA_041582905.1 Crocinitomicaceae bacterium
ACTACACAGTTTCCTGCATTCGTGAATGACCATAGGTTCGACCAGCCGTTTTCGTGCATGGTATTTTGTCCAGTGAATCTCGCTCCAGGCGTAATGTATAATCCAATTCCATTTTGCCCGTGAGATACAGAGTTAAAGATTTCTCCGGCACATGTTCCTCCGTTTTGTGAGTAGAACGCAATGATGGTTCCGACATTTCCTGATTGGTTTTTAGAGAAACTACAATGCTCGAATCGTGGTTCTGTTGTTCCTTGATTACTCTTGAAAAACAATCCTCCACCATCGTTGTTCGCATAGTTTCGAGAGAAAATGGTGTTGATGAATTCAGGTTGACATAAACCGATCGTTCCATCGGCGTAAACAGCACCTCCATCATCGGAAGTGTTTTGAATGAACTTACAGTAGTAAATCTTTGGATTACATGTTCCAGCTAATCCGTCTAGCATGATCGCTCCTCCGCGCATCGCAGAAGCATTGTCTTTGAATGTACAATTGAAGATGTCTGGAGAAGAAGTTTGACCTTGTGTTCCGTTACACTTAATCGCACCGCCGCTTGTTCCGCTTTGGTTTTGTTCGAACGTACATCCATCAATTAATGGACTGCTTACATCACACCAAATGGCTCCACCGTTGTTCGTACACAAGTTTCCGTTGAACGTACAGTTGAGTACTTGTGGTGATACAAATGAAGTAGAGAAGGTAGCAATCGCCATGGCTCCTCCATTCCAATCGGATTTATTTCCTGTAAACGAACAATTAGTAAATACGCCTTCTCCGTCACCAAATCCACCTTGCACAAAAATCGCTCCTCCGGCATTGTACACTTCGTTCAGTACGAAAGACGAATTGGAAACCGTAGGTTTTGACACTCCGCTGTTCTCTGCATAGTTGTAGATCGCTCCACCTTCACCAGAGTAATTTTCCAAAAATTGACATTGTGAAATCGTCGGAGATGAGGTTCCGCCATCGCCATTGTTGAAAATCGCTCCACCTTGTTCACTGATGTTTTTTAAGAAGATGCAGTTCGTGAAAGTCGGGGAAGCATTTCCTCCATTGTTTCCATGGTTGATCACAGCACCTCCTTGTCCCGCTCCGTTGTTGTTAAAGTAACAATTCGTAAAACTTGGGTTAGAACTGTTTCCTGCTCCTGATCCATCATTGTACCATCCTGCTCCAGCGAGTGTGTTCATTTCGGCAAGACCTTTTTCAATGGTGATGCAATCGATAAGGGTGGAAGGTGATAAAAATTCGGAGTAGCAAACGTTGTAGACATTGTCCGATGGGTCATTCACCACTCCGATATCACCACTAAAAATCGTTGCATTGTTTGTATCACAGATTTGAACGCCTCCAACAAATCCTCCGTGTACTTCTAAATCTACGTCGAAAAAGAACGTCTTGGATCGTGGATTGGCGGGTGAGGCATTACCTGTTTTGTCTTTGGATGGGTAATAGGTTCCAACACCTACATTAATAATATCTCCTGCAAGGGCAACATCTAACGCTGATTGGAAATCGGTATATGCATCATTCCACGACGATCCATTGTTCGCTCCAGTTGCGGAGACATCCACGTAGATCGTTGTTTGTGCAAGGCTGGTGAATGATCCTAATAGAATCAGGATAAACACTAAGGGTAAACTGTTTCGTTTCATCTGTAAAGTTTTCTGTTTACACCTTAGTGTCACCTCGTGTTAAATACCTAACCGCATTCTGAAAAAAAGTTCATTTCTTTATTTCTAGTTGTCGGCTTTGATGTACTTTTAGGCTGAATTCGACAAAGCATCACATACAACTATGAAGCAAGCACTGATTGACCATTACGGATATTTATTTGAAGATGAATTGATCGATGAGATCGTTAAAGTGGGAAGAATCGCGAAAATTCATCAGGGAGAAACAGTAATTGAATACGGTCAGTCTGTTCGTTTTATGCCTTTATTGTTGGAAGGCGCGATCAAAATTATGCGTCAGGATTCTGATGGAGAGGAGCTTCTACTGTACTTTCTCGAATCAGGTGATACGTGTTCCATGACCATGACGTGTTGCATGGGAAATTCAAAAAGTGAGATTCGCGCTGTTGCCGAAAAAGACAGTACGCTTGTGATGGTACCTGTGGAAAACATGGCGGGCTGGATGCAAAAGTATCCAGGCTGGATGACCTTTGTGTTTGATAGTTATTCCAATCGCTTTTCGGAAATGTTAGAAGCCATCGATAGCTTGGCGTTTAGTAATATGCACGATCGCGTATATCGTTATTTGAAAGATAAAGTGATGGTCACCAAAAGCACCGAGTTGGATGTCACGCATCAGGAAATTGCCAATGATTTGCATTCTTCGCGTGTCGTGATTTCCCGCCTGCTGAAGAGTTTAGAGAATGAAGGCAAGCTCAAAATTTCTCGGAATAAATTGGTGGTGCTGGATTTTTAGTACTGATCTCTGCGTACAATAAAAGCAAAGGTTCTAGCTTTAAAGAAACCTAATGAGTAGTAAATTTACAATCTCCGCAGAACGAGCGTAGTCATAGAACGTAGTTCTTCCACCTTCACCGTCTTCGCAGGCTCCAATAAGGTCAATCCGTATCGATTCATGAGTTCATCTACTTTTTCGCGTGTGAGTAAATAGCGAGTAGATCCATCTGGAAGCACATACACACCATTTTCCTGAGGCTGATCCATGGGTAATCCAATGTCGGAAGTCATGCGAATGAATAAGATTCCATTTTGAACCAATAATTGAGCAAGTGATCGAAACATGTCTTCGAAGTGCTCGTGACTCCGTGCAAAATGCAAGACGGCATTGCAAATAATGAAGTCGAATGGCTGGTTAGATGTGAAACCTTCCACGGTGGAATGGTGAAAATGATCGCCTTTTTCAGGATAGCGTTCTTTCAAGGAAGAGATGACATCTGAGTTTTCGTCAAAAGCGACAACATTCAAACCTTGTTTTAAGAGGTAGTGAATGTTCCTTCCACTTCCGCATCCAGCGTCCAAAATTTTGCTTTTTGGGTGAATTCTTTCCTTCAATAATTGGTCGATGAGGTACACGTCCATTCCCTGTAATGCGTTCACTTCTTTCATGTCTCAAAGAAAGAAAATAGAATTGATTTCAAGTTCA
>JBFHGY010000521.1:0-3106 GCA_041582905.1 Crocinitomicaceae bacterium
AGTTGTTCATTTATCGCAACGCAAGATTTAGGCAAAATCACTGATAAAGGTTTTCAAATCATGGGGCGCTTCGATCATTCGGACGTCCGAGGATGTAATTTGCTCGTGCAATAATCCCGTTTCCATCCATGCAACTTTGCGTTCTCTGTGGTTGTAGAATCATAATTCTTCGCGTCTTGACGAAGTCAAATTGTGCAATAGTGGTGTAAAAAATTATACCACATAGACACATAGTTTGTATAGCACCTTGAACACAAGGGAGAACATAAAACAAGCATAACCAAGAACCTGTCGAACTCACTGTTTATCAACTCTTGCCTAAAACTAGGAAATCAGATTAACCCATTCTTCACAGTGAACATCACCACAGAAATAACTACTTTTATCAAAAAAACGATGGACACTCAAACGCTTTTAATTCTCATCGCTATCGGCTTGTTTGCTGGGGTTCTCAGCGGATTTGTAGGTGTGGGTGGTGGAATTATCATCGTTCCTGCTTTGGTCTACATCCTTGGGATGTCGCAACACGAAGCGCAAGGAACCAGTTTGTTCGTTTTATTACTTCCCGTTGGAATTTTAGCTGTACACAATTATTATAAATCGGGTCAGATTAATTGGAAATTCGGGTTGATCATCTCACTAGCATTCGTTTTGGGTGGATATTTTGGTTCTCGCTTCGCGCTGAAAATGTCACCTGCAGTCGTTCGCATCATCTTCGGGGTGGTGATGGCAGTGGTTTCCTTCAAAATGATTACATCCGGAATAAATACATTATCAAATGACGCTTGATTTACATAATTTCATTCGAGAAAAGTCGGAAGAACTGTTCGATAAGGTTCGTGGCTACCGTGAGCATTTACACGCACACCCCGAACTTTCCTATCAAGAGCATGAAACAATGAAGTTTGTTTCTGAGGCGCTGACACAGATGGGAGTCGAGCATACAACAGGTGTCGGGGATACAGGAATCGTTGGGATTATTAGAGGGAAAAATCATGCGAGCGATATGCCTTGTTTTGGCTTGCGAGCCGATTTAGATGCATTGCCTATTCAAGAAGAAAATGAAGTTCCATATAAATCAACGAAAGAAGGAATTATGCATGCATGCGGTCATGATGTGCATACGTCTGTGTTGCTTGGAGCTGCAGAGATTTTGAATGAACTTAGAGATGAATTGCCTCAGCCAGTAAAACTGATTTTCCAACCTGGAGAAGAGAAAAATCCGGGAGGAGCAACCTACATGATCCGTGATGGAGCATTGGAAAAACCAAAAGTTGAGCGAATGGCGGCTTTGCATGTTTTCCCTGATATGGAAGTGGGAAATGTGGGATTCAAAGAAGGCATTTACATGGCGTCATGCGATGAAGTGTACATCACCATTCACGGAAAAGGTGGACACGGAGCAACGCCACATAGATGCATCGACCCAATTATGATTGGTGCAAATATGCTGCAAACCATGCAACAGGTAGTTAGCAGAAAATGTGATCCGAAAATTCCATGCGTGCTTTCATTTGGACATTTTGAAGCGCTGGGGGCCACAAACGTTATTCCGTCAAAAGCGCATTTAAAAGGAACGTTCCGCACGATGAATGAGGAGTGGAGAGCGGAAGCATTAGACTTGATTCAACAGACGGCAGAAGATGTCGCAAAGGTGAGTGGAGGTCGCGCAGAGGTGACGATTAGCAAAGGTTATCCGTATTTGGAAAATGATCCAGAAACGACTCAACGCATGCGTCGGGCAGCAATAGATTTCTTGGGTGAGCAACATGTGGAAGAGTTGCCGATTCGATTGACGGCAGAGGATTTTTCCTATTATTCACAAGAAGTTCCAGTTTGTTTCTTTCGCTTAGGTGTGAGAAATGAAGCGGAAGGAATTGTACATGGTGTGCATCATCCACGTTTCGATATTGACCAAAAATCGTTAAAATTTGGTATGCAAATGATGGCATTAGCGCCATTTTGTTAATTTGTAAGAATGAAGTACACGTTTGTTATTTTCTTGCTGAGTATGGGCTTGTTTTCCTCGTGCGGAGAGGAGACAAAAGAGCCGCCAAAGGCTGATGTTTACGAAGTAAAGAATATCGGTTTGCTGTCTACATCCGAGTACACGATTGGAAAAATTATCAAGCTTTCTGATCCTCCTGAATGGTACAAAGTGGGTGACCGCAAAATACTGATGAGCTGTAAGGCGAAAATTAAAGCTGGCGTGGATCTCAAGAAAATAAAAGAAGGAGATATTACAGTGAATGGAAATACCATAACGATTGTGTTACCACCTGCAGAGATTACCTCGTTTACAATGGATCCGAAACTAACACATACCGAAATGGAGAGCGTAAGTGGTTTCCGACAAGGCTTCTCCCAAAATGAAAAATACAAGTACATGCGTCAGGCAGAGGCTTCGATTCGTTCGGATATGCGCGACACCAAAATTTTGGAGGATGCAGAAGACAACGCAGCGACTTTCCTAACGGATTTCTACGAACAAATGGGCTACGAAAAGGTTATTGTAATTCACCAAAAAGAGGAGGCAAAGGATGAATGATACGATTCGTTTATTGAAGAACTTGCTCGTTGTCGCGCTTATCGGTGGAGGAGTGTACTTGATTTATCATTTTTTCTTTCAGGATAAGCCAGAAGAGGAGCTACGCATAGATGATACGCCTATTCATATCGAGTCGGTGCGCTCCATTGCGGAAATTAGTGTGGTGAATTACAAAGATGAAGTGGTGATGGATTCTGTGATTCGTCATCGTGGAAACTCGACGTGGTCGTGGTTGGACTCCAGAAAAATGGTCGACAAATACCTCAATTCAAACATCAAACGCCGCTTAACAATCATTGTGCGTGGAGAGGTGCGCTTCGGTGTGGACCTTTCTGAATCGAATTTTAAGGTGCGCCAAAATGAGGACAGTATTTTCATAGATCTACCGAAGCCTAGAGTGCTGGATGTGGTCGTTTCTCCTTCAAGAACTGAAGTGTTTCAGGAGCAAGGGAAATGGTCGGATCGAGAACGAAAAACGCTAGAGGTGAAAGCAAAGGCGAAATTGGTCAAAAATGCGGAATCATTGAATTTGAACGAGAAAACGGAGAAGAATATTCG
>JBFHGY010000522.1:0-3100 GCA_041582905.1 Crocinitomicaceae bacterium
TAAACCTTCGTAAGGATCTTTCTTATTCTCTTCAGGGGTAAAAGCGGAGGGCTCTCCCGGGATTTCTGTATCGGTGCAACTTGCGAGCACCACCAAAGTCAATATCCAAAAATACTTCATGAATCAAAGATACATGTAAAAATGAAAATCAATCCTTAATTTCGTTCCATGGAAGTGAAAATCGAACAGTCTTGGAAAGAAGAACTCTCAAATGAATTCAATAAAGATTACTTTAAGTCATTAATTGAATTTGTAAAGTCGGAGTACTCAACTCATAGGGATAGTATTTTTCCAAAGGGAAATGAGATTTTTAAAGCCTTCGATGCGTGTCCATTCGAAGAGGTGAAAGTGGTTATTCTCGGACAAGATCCGTATCCAACACGTGGGCATGCTCATGGCTTGTGTTTTTCTGTTGAACCGCACGTTCGTCCTCTCCCCAAAAGTTTGAATAACATATACAAGGAACTGGAGTCAGATTTAGGAATTGCTCCCAGAGAGAATGGCGATTTGCGGCACTGGGCCAAGCAAGGAGTGTTTATGTTGAATTCGGTGTTGACCGTTCGAGAGGGAGAAGCGAATAGTCATAAAGACAAAGGATGGGAGAAATTTACGGACGCTGTTATTGAACGTCTCGCCGAAAAAAGAGACGGAATCGTGTACATTCTTTGGGGAAGTAAGGCGCAGGGAAAAGGGAAAGTAGTGAACGCAGCCAAGAATAAAATTATCACTTCACCACATCCATCTCCTCTATCATCGTACCGAGGATTTTTTGGGAGTAAACCCTTCTCTCAGGCAAATGAATACCTTTCGTCCATCGGAAAAACACCAATTAATTGGTAATCGAAAGCTTATACATCATACTTACTTCATTTTTCAATTGTTCAATCGTTGAATCCTTCAATCTTTTAATCATCCAATCTTTCAATCGGACAATCTAACCACTATCTTTGCAGTAATGAAATTTGAAAACGACTTAATATTGAGAGCGGCTCGTGGTGAATCCATCGAGCGCTATCCAGTTTGGCTCATGCGCCAGGCAGGAAGAATATTGCCAGAATACAGAGCGGTGAGAGCCGAATTGTCTGGGTTCAAGGAATTGGTAGAAACTCCAGAAAGAGCAGCAGAAGTAACTGTTCAGCCAGTTGATTTACTCGGTGTAGATGCGGCGATTATCTTTTCGGATATTTTGGTAGTTCCAGAAGCAATGGGATTGACCTACGAAATGGTGGAGAAGAAAGGACCTTGGTTCAATCAAACTATTTCATGTGAAGAAGAATTAAAATTCGCCGAAACAAATTTCGATGTAGAAGATCGACTCGGATATGTGTTGGAAGCAATTAAGTTGACAAATAAGGAGTTGGCAGGACGTGTTCCGTTGATCGGTTTCGCTGGTGCTCCATGGACCATCTTTTGTTACATGACCGAAGGTCAAGGCTCGAAAACATTCTCGAAAGCACGTAAGATTCTCTACACAAACCCGACTTTGGCACACGAGTTGCTTAATCGTATCACAGAAGTGACAATTCAGTATCTAAAAGCTCAGATCAAAGCAGGAGCTCACATGATTCAAGTATTCGACTCATGGGCAGGGATTTTGGGAGAGCAGCAGTATGCTGAGTTTGGATTGAAATACTTGGATAAAATTGCCAAAGCGATTAATGAAGTTCCAGTAACCCTTTTTGCAAAAGGCGCGTACAATTCCGTGGTCGATTTGGCTAAAATGGATTGTAATACCGTTGGAGTGGATTGGAATATGAAGATGGACGATATTCGTAACGCAATCGGAGATAAGAGAACCTTACAAGGGAATTTAGATCCATGCGCGCTCTATGCGACTCATAAAGAAGTTGAGACGCTGACAACAAATATGTTGGATTCTTTCAAAAGTCGAAGACATATTGTTAATTTAGGGCACGGAGTTTATCCAGATGTTGATCCAGAGAAGGTGAAAACATTTATTAAAACAGTAAAGAGTTATGAAATTCAGTACTAAAAAGGCGATTACATTATTTTCTGCAATGAGCTTTATGCTTTGCGCGCCTTTGGCAAATGCCCAAGAGGGTGAAAACTTGGTTCCTAACGGAAGTTTTGAATCATTGGATAAAAAACCAAAACGATTAGGGAAAATTGAAAGCGCATCAGGATGGGTGTCTCCAACAGGAGTTCGCGCAGATTTGTTCGTGGATACAAAGATCGAAGAGATTGCTGTTCCTGACAATGTTTACGGTCGCGAATCAGCTCATGAAGGTGAAAATTACGCTGGAATTGTTGGGTATTCGTATAACGATAAAATGCCACGCTCTTACGTGATGACGCGTATGGATGCTCCTATGAAAAAAGGAATGACATACTGTGTAAAAATGTATGTGTCGTTGTCAGAGGCGTCTAAATATGCGTCAAACAACGTAGGTGTACATTTTTCTAAGAAGGCGCTTGGAACAGATTCAAAGGTTTCAATGATTTTGGAACCAAGTGTTGTTCACCGCGAAAATGATTACGAAACAATGTCGGCTCGCTTCAACTGGACCGAAGTGTGTGGTGTGTACGTAGCTCAAGGAGGAGAGAAGTACATCACGCTTGGAAACTTCAGTTCAAATGAAGACACGAAGTACGAGCGCATGAAGAAAGACAACGGAACGAAAGACATCAAGGTGTCTCAAATCGTTGCGGCGTATTACTATATCGATGACATCTCAGTACGTTTGTTAGATCAGGAAAAAGGTCAAATGTGTGATTGCGCAGCAGGTGATGAAGGAGTATCATACTCTAAATTGATCTACCAAAAAGCGTTCATGGAAACAGATAAAACAACTCCGAAAGAGCGCGTGGAAATGCAACAAATCTACTTCGCTTTCGGAAAAGAGTTTATTACTCCAGAAGGTGAGCAATCATTGAACACTATCGCTGAGTATATGAAAGCGAATCCATCAGCTAAAATTCAGATCAAAGGATACTGCAACACTTTGGAGAATGAAGTAGCTGCTGAGAAAGATGTGTACGCAGATATGGATAACAAGCGTATCGGATCTGTGATGACCTACTTAATGGATCAAGGAATTGAAGAAGCACGAATGATTCCTTCTCGTAAAGGAGACACCAA
>JBFHGY010000523.1:0-3089 GCA_041582905.1 Crocinitomicaceae bacterium
AACTTCTCCAAAATTCCCGGAATCGTCTCGTTCATCTCTACTGAACTCGTAATAGGAGCAAGATGAAACACATCCAGATGATTCACGCCACCATCCCAATTGAAGTAGGGTTGCCATGCCATGTTGAATACGGTTGGGGCATTGCGAGTTCCTGTTAGTCCATTTACACCTGTACTAACCGCTACGTTATGATCGGCAAACTGATGCGTTTGTGCATGACAAGTCGCGCAAGCAATCGTATTGTCCGAGGACATGATGGTTGTGTAAAATAAATCTCGTCCCAATTCAAATCCAGCTGTTGTAACAGGATATTGATCAACTGGATAAACGGGACTTGGGAAATAATCAGGCTGATAAAAACTGATTTCTTTTGCCGTTGTGACGGTTGGATCCTTCTTCTTACAGGATGTAAGCGCTACAAGAACCGCGATGACCGTTATGGATATCGTTTTTTTCATAAGAAAAGGGCCGACACCATCAACGGATAGTGCCGGCATTTGATTTTAGTTGTGAATCATCATAAAGTTAACTCCCGTATGGAAGTCCATTGACATCGTTGTTGCGTTTGCACCAGGCATCATCAAGCTATTGATGTTTGATACAGATCCTACCGTATTGAAAAGGGTAGAAGGATCAACAGTCATGTGAATCTTTGGGCTACCCGCACCATTGAGTACTAAGTTTCCTCCGAAAGATGCTTCTTTGACTTCAACTGTGTTGTTGGCACCAGAAAACCCTCCCAAGTGGAAGGCAAATGACCCCGAACTTGATTGTGGAGATGTTCCTTCGGCTTTTGTCATGATATATCCAGAGTTCCAACTCCAGAACATTCCATTTGCTGTGGAAAGAGCTCCCGTTTGTGCACCGCTAACGTTACGAAGGCTGTCAACACCGAGTGTATACGAGATGTCTGTGTAATTTCCTTCCGGAACATCAGCAATAGTGAACATCTCTCCTTGACTTAAATCTACCAGGTAGTAACTTTCTGGTTCAACCCACCATGTACCATCATCTTTTTTCAATTTGATATTGGATACGTAGTATTTCATCGTTGTAAATGTTAACTCATCTCCAGTTGTTGGATGTGTATATGCTGTGTTGAGCGTGAAGTCACTTCCATCCCAAGTATGATCCATCTGAACCGCCACATCTTCTGTTTGCTCAACCGGAGCGTAGGTACAGCTAGCGTCATCTTTTTTTGCTTCTTCGCTGTAATTTAATGCGTTCGGATCTGTACATCCTTCTTTTTTACAGGCTGTTAAGGAAACGAGTCCAGCTGCTAATCCGATAATAAATAATTTATTCATCTTACTATTTTTTTAATGTTATTGAAGACAGGTTACTGTCAGTTCTTTTGTTTCGGTGTTACCGTCGTGATCTTTCTTGGCGATCACGCGAACGATAACTTGTGTTGTTGTTGAAACATTGTTTAACCAATGTTCATGAAAATTGTAGGCCTCAGCCTCTGTGTCGTACGTCGATTCAAATAGGACATCATTCGTTGATGCGTCAACATAAACGATTGAGTATCCTTTCATATTCCCATCCGAAGAGATGGTTCCTTCGCTATGCAAACTATTGTAGGATGCGATGGTGTCTCCAGCCGTAGGTTCTGAAAAAGTAATGACGATGTTTTCTGCTGGCGCTTCCTTACTTTCTTTGTTACATCCATAGATGCTCACGCCGAATAGGATAACCAGTATAACGGTTGTTATGCTTCTCATTTTGATGTTTTTAGATAGTAATTAATGCCAACGCGAATCATTCCTTTTTGATCAACGTAGCCTCTGTTAAGCGTTTGACTTACTGGAACACTTCCTTCGATGTTTACCCCAATTTGATTAATGATCATTCTTAAGTTGAGTTGTGCACTGACCAAATTTCCACCGTTGAAAGTATCCTCCGATAACTCTCCATTTTTGCGGTCTTTCCAGTTATGTGCAACGCTGATTCCCAGCTGAGGAATGATTTGCATTTTCTCGTTGAGTTTCCAGCGATAAAAAAAGAGTCCCGAGTAGCTCAGGGAGTTTCCAAAACGATAGGTGTACTTGTTCTCCGTTTTATAGGTGAAACTACTTTCGTTTTGAAGACCGAAATCATCTTTCTGAATCAGATAACTCGCATTGAGAATTCCATCCCATGAGCCAGTTCCTGGAAGCATATTCACTTCGTCGAAACCAAGCTTAAAGTAGGTTCCCGTGGGCGCTTTTACCCCTAAACCGAGTGTGCCGATGTGTTGGAATGTTGCATCCTTTTTGTCTGTGTTGTCGAGAAGAATGCCATTTCCCATGACTATAACATCTCCTAAGCCAGAAATGTTCGTTCGAACATCTTCCATTTTAGAGTTGAAGACATAGGGAACAAACCCAAGAAGCTGAAAGCGTTTGCTTACACGCCAACGGCCGAACAACTCTGTTGTTGTGAATTGCTGATGCGATACACCCAGGTAACCGTGATCGTCTGGTGTAGGGGAGCTCTCAAACCAACGTATGCCAGATCGAATACCCACAAAGTGGTTTTTATTATTCGATAATAGACCGATGGTAAGTGAATTTGAAGCACCTCCGCATATATCGCACGCATACACATTGTTCATTGTTAGGAGAAGAAATAATCCTCCAAATAATTGTTTCATTAGTGTTATGTATTGACACACTTTTTAGTGTGCATGAACGCCCAATGCCTGAAGCATCAGGCAAAACAAATGATGTATGTGTATCTCATGATACGTAGATATGTAGGAACATCGGATGATGTCCACAGGGCTATGCGATGGGAGGACGAAAAATGGATTTCGCTAAAGCATGAGTAAATCTCTCAGAATACGAGAAGATTTGTGGTTCTTTTTCTTCAAATTCAAGATCGTTTGTGAACTCGGAAGCCTCGAATACTTTATCCGCAAATAATTGGTACTCGACTTTTTTTGTAGTGTTCTTTTGTTCTTCAGGCTGCTTGTTTTCGTCTTCTTGTAAGGATTTCATCAGCTGACATTTACCATTACATTGGAGTTCTGGTTTTTCCTTGTTCTCACACAAGTTTTCAGCGATGTACTCTCGATTGAGATAAAATTCAGCATAGATAAAGAGCTT
>JBFHGY010000524.1:0-3089 GCA_041582905.1 Crocinitomicaceae bacterium
AAACGAGCCGATTCATCAGCTAGTTCGATCGCGAATTTTTTTGTTTCTGGGTTCGGATTAAGTCGCACGCGTTGAATCGTATTTTTGATCAACAACATGTCTTCATCCGTAAATCGCGTAGCGTTGGTGTAGGTTGGAGTATGATTATCCTGACTCTTAATCGACAATACATCACGCAAAGTGTAGCGCATACTTGATTTGTTTCGAATCACGATGGTTCCTGCCATGGCATCTCCCATTCGTTGTCGGCGCTCTGACGTTCCCGCGAAGAGAATTCCGATCAAACCAACAGCCATCCAAATTAAAATCGTGAATGGATCCGCACTAATCCAAATGAAATCTCCTTTAAAAATCCAACGGGTAAATACTTCACGAAGTCCTGGACGCTCTCCCGAAATCGTCACAACGCGAATGCCCATGATGTACTTTCCGAGACTTTGCCCCTGTGTGATGTACTCAATTAATGGATTGTAAAAAATCCACGGAATTTTGATGAGCAGAAGGTACACGAACATCATCTTTCCCACTCCTTCAGCATCCATACCGAACGGACTGGATAACCCAAGAATCAATGAAAAAATGAGAAAGTAAATGAAAAAAGCAATGACATCAAGCATCGCCGCAACCGTACGTTGTCCCACAGAAGCGAGCTCATACTCGACTTTCACATTTTGGGCGGATTCAAATTC
Organism: Crocinitomicaceae bacterium; assembly: GCA_041582905.1. Classification (GTDB taxonomy): domain Bacteria; phylum Bacteroidota; class Bacteroidia; order Flavobacteriales_D; family Crocinitomicaceae; genus UBA4466. The sequence continues at coordinate 690 of JBFHGY010000524.1, forward strand.
GATGCTTTTCATTCTGATTCTGCGATTAACAATCTGCGTCGAGATAAAGATACATTTTTGCTCGAATTTTCTTGTTTTTCACGGTCATTTCTTGAATTTGCATGAACATTCTATTCAAAATCAACTATTTTCCATCGCAAGCCCTGTCACACCGCAATTTAGACACATTCTAAATATCCAAAATATGACAAAAGTATGACATTAAACCTGTGTTAACTCCCCATCTTTGTTGTTGTGATTACGGAAAACGGGTTAAAAACCTTACATATCATCGCATTTACGCACAAAAACCTGGCGGTTTCGGAGATTGGGCAATTGCACATCGATCCAGACAACCAGCAAGCAGCATTGACCAACGCTAAAGTGCGATTTGGTTTGCAAGAGTTGATGTATCTTACGACATGTAACCGAATTGAGTTCGCCATTGTTACCCGCGAAGAGATTAACACTGACTTCATCAATCGTTTTATCGAAACCGTTTATCCGGAAGTTTCTGCTGAAAATCGTGATGCTTTGGTACAAGGTGCTGAAGTATACCGAGGAGTAGATGCTGTTCGTCACCAATTGTCTGTTGCGTCTTCAGTAGATTCAATGGTGGTGGGAGAACGAGAAATCATCACACAGGTTCGAAATGCTTTCGACAATTCAAAAAAGAACAGCTTAACAGGTGATTGTCTTCGTTTGATGATGCGCCATACCATTGAAACAGCCAAACGTGTGTACACTGAGACCGATATTTCTCGTCGTCCAGTTTCCGTGGTTTCTTTGGCTTATCACCAATTGCGCGACATGAACGTTCCGTTGGATTCGCGTATTTTGATCGTGGGTGCAGGTGTCACGAATACGAACATGGGTAAATTCCTTCGTAAGCACGGCTTCACGAACTTTAATGTCTTCAATAGAACCGTTTCAAAAGCGGAAATCTTGGCGAATGATCTCGGAGGAGTGGCTCATCCACTATCTGCCTTGAGTGAATTCGACAAAGGGTTTGACATCATCATTACCTGTACAGGATCGGAAAATCACATTTTGACTCCTGAAATTTATGCGCACCTTCTTCAGGGAGAAACGGATCGAAAAGTAGTGATTGACATCGCTATTCCTCAAGATTTATCCCCAGAAATTATCGCAGCGCACTCTGTTCACCACATTTCCGTAGAAGTATTACAGAAGATTTCGAACGAAAACTTGAAAGTACGCTCACGCGAGGTAGAACATGTACAAGCAATTATCGATGAGGCCGTTGAAAGCTTCAAAGAATTATACAAAGAACGAGCGGTAGAACTTGCCATGCGTTCGGTTCCCACGAAAGTGAAAGAAATTAAGCACAATGCGCTCAACCAAGTATTCAAAAATGAATTGAGTACACTCGACGACGATGCGCGCGCTGTTTTGGAAAATGTAATCGGCTATATGGAAAAGAAGTACATGAGTATGCCGATGCTCATGGCCAAAGAAATCTTGCTAAATAAGCAATCTTGAAAAAACACGTAATTATTGGATCACGAGGAAGCGATCTCGCCTTATGGCAAGCGAACTTCGTGAAAAGTGAATTGGAAAAACAGGGATGTACTGTTGAGATCAACATCATTAAAACACAAGGCGACGCCATTCAACATTTGAGTTTCGATAAGCTCGAAGGGAAAGGATTCTTCACCAAAGAAATTGAAGACGCTTTGCTTTCCAAAACGATTGATTTAGCCGTGCACTCACACAAAGATTTGGAAACGAATCCACCTGCGGGACTGAAAATTGCCTGTGTATCTTCTCGTGCCAATCCATCCGATTTATTACTGATTCGCAAAGAATGTGTAGACGCTTCTCAAAAATGGAGTTTGAAGGCTAACGCAACCGTGGGTACATCATCTGCTCGTCGCAAAACACAATTCTTGCATTTCCGCAGCGATGTTACCATCAACGATTTACGCGGAAACGTTCCGACCCGTATCGACAAATTACGTCAGGGAAATTACGATGCGATTATTCTCGCCAAAGCTGGTGTTGATCGCCTGGAATTGGATCTAAGCGAATTCGAATGCGTAGAATTGAATCCAACGGAATTTGTTCCTGCTCCAGCGCAAGGTGTTCTAGGATTGCAAATCCGCGAAGACGATGCCGAAATGACCGAGTTGATGGCTGCGATGAACAACACTGCGGTTGAATTACGCATTTCCCTCGAACGCAAAATTTTGAACCTGCTCGATGGAGGATGTCAATTGCCATTAGGAGCATACGTCACGGAAGATCATCACTTGTACGTGGCTTACGCCGAGAAAACAGGAGCGGCAAGTACCTTCTTGGATTACGACGTGACGAACTTCGATGGCATGGCGGAAAAAGTAATCGCCGACTTGAAAAACGCATCCGTTCAATAAGTTGTGTCCAAGCGCATCTTCATAT
>JBFHGY010000525.1:0-3087 GCA_041582905.1 Crocinitomicaceae bacterium
ATTGTTTCTGATCACTCCAATGTTTTGGTTGGGATTAGCCATTTTGGGCGCTCTTTTTTTAAAGAATGAAATTTGGAAGAAGCGAATGAAATGGACATCGATTGGCTTATTTCTTTTCTTTTCCAATTCCGTTATTTTTTCGCTTTTCTGTGAACTATGGGAAGTTCCAGGAACCAAAATGAAAGACGTAAAGTCTCATGATGTAGCCATTGTGCTCGGCGGAATGTCCGACTACAACAACGATTTAGATGAGTTAACCATTTACCGTCAAGCAGATCGAATATTTCAGGCAATCACACTTTACAAAACAGGAAAAGTGAAGAAGATTTTGATTTCTGGTGATTCGGGATACATCAGAGATCGTGGACTACATGAGGCCCGACAAATGAAATCGATTCTTGTGAAGTGGGGATTTCCTCCCGAAGACATTCTCACCGAAGAGCTATCGAAGAACACCCACGAAAACGCGCAGGAAAGTGTCAAAATACTGAAGAAGCATCCCGAATGGAAATCATTTATTCTTGTCACTTCAGGCACACACATGAAGCGATCGTTGGCTTGTTTCAAGAAGGAAGGATTAAAATGCACTCCCTTTTCAACGGATTTATTGACGAATCAGACAGGAAGCTTTCACTGGGATCAATACTTTATTCCGAGTATGGATAACTTTAGTTATTGGAACAAGCTCATCAAGGAAATGATTGGATATGTTGCCTACTCAATGGCTGGCTACATTTAATTCTGTACCTTTCAGAAATGAAGGCGCTACGAATCAGCTTATTACTTATTCTTTCAACGATTGCTTCGTTGAGCTTTTCTCAAACAATCTTGAATGGAAGTTTTGAGGATTGGCCTGATAGCTGTGCGACAGATGTTCCCCCTACGAACTGGACAAATTTCAGTAGCGACGGTCGAGGTCCTGATCAAAGAGGATTATTTTGCGAGGGGAACATCACTGCATTTGATGGCGACCACTACATGGCTCTCGTAGGGTGCGCTGGTTCAAACATCATATACGAAGGAGCTGAACAACAGATTACGGGACTGATCCCAGGTGAAACGTACACTGTTTCGTTCTACGCGATCGTCTGCGATTACACACCTTACGCTGCGAACCTCAACATTTCAGCATACATTGATTCTACACCTGTTTATCAAACGGAATACCTCGTACAAAATGATCCATGGAAGCCCTTTCAGTTTACCTTTCTTGCGAATCATACAACGGCCGATTTAGCCTTTTTATGTTCGGACTGGGGGAATTATTGCACACTCGCTTCTTTGGGAATCGATAAGGTTTCCATTCACCATGGAGCGCTTGTTTCTGAAGAGGAAGAGTCTTTACTACAGCTCTATCCTAACCCAGCTTCAGATCGTTTATTTATTCGAAACGCTGATCTACTTACTTCAGAAATTGTTATTTATGATTTAGTAGGACATGTTGTCCTACGCTCGAAAATGACGGAACAAGGAATTGACATCTCTCAGTTGAATACGGGAACTTATTTTGTTCAAGCATCAGATGGAAAATCTATTTCGATTCCATTCGTTAAGTACTAGTGACTTGAGCATTCCTCTTCTGGAATCCTTTCAACATATTGGCAGGAAAGATTCTCTCAATCCCAAATTCCATTAGAAGCAGTCAAGATAACAGGCTCTGAATCGGTGATTAAGATTGTTTGTTCATGTTGAGTAACGAAACCGCCTTTGTTACCAACTAAGGTCCAACCATCATTTAACTCAACCGCAATAGTCGACTTCGTAGAAATAAAGGTTTCAATAGCTACCGTTGTATTCTTTCTAAACCTCTCCTTATTCGTTCGGACTCTGTAATTGAGAATGTTTTCTGGTTCTTCATGCAGACTTCTTCCCACTCCATGTCCTGCTAAATTCTTGATTACCTTGAAGCCCTCTTTTTTCGCTTCTAACTCAATTACGTGTCCAATATCGGCAATCTTCACTCCTCCCTTAATACATTTGATGGCCTTCTGTAAAATATTCTTTGAGGCATCTACCAATGGTTGATGATTATGAATGTCTTCTCCTAAAACAAATGAACCTCCGTTATCTGACCAAAACCCATCTAGTTCTGCAGAAACATCAATATTGATTAGATCACCTTCTTTCAGAATTTTGTTTTTCGAAGGTATTCCATGAGCCGCTTCCTCATTCACGCTGATGCATGTATATCCAGGAAATCCATAGGTTGAGTTCGGAGCAGATTTCGCCCCGTATTTTTTCAAAATTTCTCCACCAAAATCATCCAATTCTTTCGTTGACATACCAACTTGGGCATATTCTCTCATTAACCGTAGTGTGGTGCCTACGACTTCACTAACCTTCATCATTCCCTTTAACTCAGACTCTTTTGTTATTGACATGTTTTTCTTGGATTGAGTGGATTACTAAAAGTAACTTTTCTTTAAGCTACGAAATTACTCCTTCTTACTACGCTTTTTCTTTTTCTTCTTTTTCCCAACAGTTGGCATTTCGTCATCTTCTGCTCCGCCCTGCTCCGGTGCTCCAAACGCATACGTTTCTCGACCTTGCTCGTCGTATTTATGCTCTTCTATTCGAACACCTTTTTTGTCGTATAGCGTTTTTTGTTTCGTGATTCCATCAGGATAATACTCAATGAACCATCCCGTTTTCACGCCTTTTTTATAGTTCTCTTGCGTTTGGACATCTCCTTGATAATAGAAGGTTTTGAACTCTCCATGTTTCACGTCCATCATCCAATTTTCCGTCTTCAACAAAGTTCCATCATCATAATAATATTTTGCCTCTTCGTTTTTCTTTCCTTCTTTGTAGATAATTTCCAAGGTCACGATTCCATCACGATTGTATTCTTTGAAATAGCCATCCATCACGCCGTTATTGTAATCTACTTCGCGCTTGATTTTAGATCCTGGATAGTAAATGCGTTTTGTTCCGTGGAGCAAGCCATTGTTATAGTTCTCCCATTTGGTGGTATCCCCTTTTTTCGTGTAGAAGATATGTTTTCCATGCTTCTCTCCGGCTTGGTAGTTCATTTCCCACATGGGTTTCGCATTGTACGCACTGCTATCGTAGTACAAAAACCACTGA
>JBFHGY010000526.1:0-3070 GCA_041582905.1 Crocinitomicaceae bacterium
TCGGTGGAGTTATCGAATGGGAAAATGGTCACAAAGAAAGTTGTCAAGAAATAACCGTATACTTTCAAGCAAAATGTGGATGATCTGTCCGATTGTCAAATACTGAGACAATGTAAATATCCTTATTTGCAATCATATAGGTCAATGAGGCTTGTTTTCGAATGACACATCTATGAAGTTCATGAATTTTATGACTAAAGCTTGGACACAAACGACGATCTTCTCGGATACGATTGATGAGATCTGACACCTCTTCCGTAAATTGTTCGGCAATGGGAAGTCCAAAATGCTCCAAGAGGTATAAAATAATTTTGTTGAATTGTTTTTGTGCTTCTGGAGACCAAGAAACATTTACCCTATTCACCATCCTCTTTATATCGATTCAAGATATCTTGCACTCCTTGCATCACAGAGTTATGATCTACTGATCTCCCCTCTTGCAGTTGAGCAATTCCTAATTCGATCGAATCCTTTTCACTTTTTGATAAAGACGACCAAACACCTGCATTTCGACTCTTTGTGAGCAAATTGAAATACTCCAAAACCATTTGAAGCACAACTTCCTCATTCGTTTCAACGGTCAATTTGTGTAGGCTATTTTTTAATTCAGCAGTACTCATACTTAAATTTACGATTTTCCTATGAGATTTTCATCACCTGCTCATACAACTCCGTTGTAATTTCGGGTCTCTCCTCAAAAATCCCAAAAACCGTTGAACCGCTCCCGGTCATAGAAGCATAAATAGCACCTTCTGAATACATTTGCTCCTTCAATTCAGCAATTTCTGGGTGCGACTCGAAAATGTGCGTTTCAAAATCATTATGTAGGTGTTCCTTCCATTCGGTAATAGGTAGCTGCAGCACTTCTTCGAGTGGTGACATAGATTCCGAAAAGTGAATTCCTGAATACGCTTCTTTCGTTCCAATGTGAATGCCAGGGTTGATTACTTTTAAATAGTATCCTTTCAAATCAATCGGAAATGAACTCAAATCCGTTCCAGTTCCCCGTCCAATTTGTGCTTCATCGGACACAAAAAACGGACAATCGCTTCCCAATTGGCTTGCCATGTTTCGCAATTCCTCATCTGGAAGTTGGCAATCGAAGAGTTCATTGAGTCCACGCAACACATACGAAGCATCTGCGGAACCTCCTCCCAGCCCTGCTCCCATTGGAAGTTGCTTTCTTAAATGAATGTATGCATTCGGAATTTTATGTCTTTCCTGAAACAATCGAAACGCCTTTACGCACAAATTCGATTCCTGATCACCATCCACGATAAGACCTGTTTGGTGAAACTCAAAATCATCCGAAGGAAGAATTTCTAGGGCGTCTGTCATGGGAATAGCCAGCATGCATGTCTCGATTTCATGATAGCCATCAGATCGTTTTTTTAACACCTTCAATCCCAGATTGATCTTCGCCGGAGGAAATAATAACATTTGTCAAAGTTAGAACAACTGAACAATTTTTGTAACTTTCGCCCCTCAAATATGCACAGCTATGGCGACTTATTTAGATTTCGAAGAACCAATTAAGGAATTAGAAGATAAGATTCTTCAAACGAAGGAAATCGGTGAAAACACGGACGTTGACATGACGGACAAGATTGCCGAACTCGAAGATAAATTAAAGGCAAAAACGAAAGAAATCTTTTCAGGATTAACTCCTTGGCAAAAGGTTCAACTTTCTCGTCACCCAGATCGCCCATACACCTTGGCGTATATTGAAGGGATTACCGACGGTAAATTCCAAGAACTGCACGGAGATCGTAACGTGAAAGACGACAAAGCGATGGTGGGTGGCTTCGGATTGTTGGATGGTGAAACAGTGATGTTCATTGGACAGCAAAAAGGAGTAAACACTAAAATGCGTCAGTTCCGTAACTTCGGTATGCCGAATCCAGAAGGATACAGAAAAGCGCTTCGTTTGATGCGATTAGCAGAGAAATTCAACAAACCAATTGTTACCTTGATTGACACCCCAGGTGCCTTCCCAGGATTGGAAGCAGAAGAGCGTGGACAAGGAGAAGCAATTGCTCGCAACATCTACGAAATGATGCGTTTGAAAGTTCCTGTAATTTGTATCGTTATCGGTGAAGGAGCATCGGGTGGAGCACTAGGAATTGGTGTGGGAGACAAAGTAGTAATGCTTGAAAACACATGGTATTCTGTTATTTCTCCAGAATCGTGTTCTTCTATTTTGTGGAGGTCATGGGATTACAAAGAAACGGCTGCTGAAGCATTGAAGTTGACATCAACGGACATGAAAAAATTGGGAATTGTTGATGATATCATCAAGGAACCAAAAGCAGGTGCACACCGTGACCATGACAAGACATTCCGTTCGGTAAAGAATTACATCAAAAAGAGCTTGACTGAATTGAAGGAAGTAGCTCCAGAAAAACGTATCAAGAATCGCATTGAGGCATTCTCGAAACGTGGTGTTTGGAAATAATTTCTGAGTATTTCTCTTGTCGCATCCCGCGGAATTTGGCTATTTGTCAGCACATTTCACGCGTCTCAACCTGAACATTTTGGGATTTTTGTAAGCCCACAATGGTTTGTTCGTCAAAACGATTATCTTGTGATAAACTAACTGACGACAAATGATCATTATTATTGGTAATGGAATTTCTGGTGTAACAGCCGCTCGCCATATTCGAAAGAAGAGCGACGAAGACATCACCATCATTTCCGCTGAATCCAAGTATTTTTTCTCGCGCACGGCACTCATGTATGTGTACATGGGACACATGAAATTTGAACATACGCAACCGTATGAACCGCATTTCTGGGAAAAGAACCGAATCCAGTTGAAGCAAACCTTTGTTGAGAACATTGATACGGATAGCAAAACACTTCATTGCAGTAACGGTGAACGACTCACCTATTCCAAATTGATACTCGCAACGGGATCAAAACCGAACAAGTTTGGTTGGAAAGGTCAGGACGCGAATCGTGTTCAGGGATTGTATTCAAAACAAGACCTCGAGAACATGGAAGCCAATACGCAAGGAATTAAATCGGCCGTTGTTATTGGAGGCGGTTTGATTGGAATCGAAATGGCAGA
>JBFHGY010000527.1:0-3060 GCA_041582905.1 Crocinitomicaceae bacterium
GTTGGTTCCAGGGAAAGATGGAGTTTGGTCCACGTGCATTGGGGAATCGAAGCATTATTGCGGATCCTACCAATCGTCAAATGCAGACAAAGCTGAATCTGAAGATAAAATACAGAGAAGGATTTAGACCTTTCGCTCCCTCGGTTCTCGAAGAAGACACATCCGAGTATTTTGAGTTGAAAACTAACTCGCCTTACATGCTCTTGGTGGCTCCTGTATCGAAAAGGTACCGAACTGAATTGCCAGCAAATTACCGGAAATTGCCCATGATGGAACAGTTAAAGGCGGAGAGGAGCAAGTTGCAACCCATCACACATGTGGATTTTTCAGCACGTATTCAGTCGGTGAGCCAGAAGACGAATCCGCGTTATTGGAGTTTACTAAGTAAACTGAAGGAAAAGACGGGCGTTGGAATGGTTGTAAATACGAGTTTTAATGTCCGCGGTGAACCGATTGTGTGTACTCCGGATGATGCATTTCGCTGTTTCATGAGCACTGAAATGGACTACCTAGTGATTGAAAACTATGTGTTTACAAAAACGAAGCAAATCGACTTTGAAAACAAAGAGAAATGGCGAATTGCCTTTGCAAAAGATTGATTTCAACTCGGAGAGTTGTATTTTTACAAGAAACACTTCTATCTAATCTAAATGAAAAGAATACTAGTACTTGGTGCGGGCGGCTTTATTGGAAGTCACTTAGTTACTCGATTGAAACAAGAAGGAAACTACGTGATAGGAATAGATTTGAAATATCCAGAGTTTTCTAAATCTTCAGCAGATGAATTTGTAATTGGAGATTTACGCGATCCTAATGTGTGTGAAGCGGCAATCAAGGATGAAATCGATGAGATTTTTCAACTAGCTGCGGATATGGGAGGTGCAGGTTACTTGTTCACAGGAGAGAATGACTTCAATGTGATGCACAATTCAGCACTAATCAATCTGAATGTCGCGCACTACGCTATCCAGAATAAAGTTAGCAGAGTGTTCTTTTCTTCATCAGCGTGTATCTATCCTCAGTTCAACCAAACAGATCCGAATAATCCGAATTGTGAGGAGAGTTCGGCGTACCCTGCTGAGCCAGATAGCGAGTATGGATGGGAGAAGATTTTTTCTGAAAGATTATATCACGCCGCGTTGCGAAATTACAACTTGAATGTCCGCGTAGCGCGGTTCCACAATATTTATGGTCCAGAAGGAACATGGAATTCAGGGAAAGAAAAGGCACCAGCGGCTTTGTGTCGAAAAGTGGCGATGGCGGATCAGAATGGATCCATCGAGATTTGGGGAACAGGCACGCAAACACGATCATTCCTATATATTGATGATTGTATCGATGGTATTTTGGCGCTGATGAACTCCGATTGCACCGAAGTATTAAACATTGGATCGGAAGAAATGGTCACGATCAATCACCTGGCTGAAATTATTGCCGAACAAGCAGGGAAAAATATTTCCTTGGAGCACATTGATGGACCGGTCGGGGTAATGGGACGAAATTCAGAAAATTCGCTCGTAACAAAATCCATCGGATGGAGTCCAAAAGTTTCATTGGCAGAAGGACTCGCCAAAACGTATGCCTGGATCAATGCGGAGGTGGCGAAGTTGAAAACGAACGCTTAGGGTTTACAACTGAATGCCGACTTCTACACCATACATTTCATTTGTTGTCACTTCGAGAAATGACAATCACGGGGGCGATTTGAGAAAGCGCATGATGATTTTCTACAAAGGATTAATTCATCAGTGTAATAAGTTTGAACTTCCGTGTGAGTTGATTATGGTAGATTGGAATTCTCCAGATCAAAATGAATTACTGGATACGGTATTGCCTCCCGTTTCGGAATCGGATTATTTGTCGGTACGCTACGTGGTGGTTCCTCCAGAAATTCACGACTCATTGCGCTTTTCTGAAGAGTTGGGATTGTATCAAATGATTGCAAAGAATGTTGGAATCCGAAGATCGAAAGCAGAATTCGTTTGTTGTACAAACATTGATTTATTGTTCTCAGATGCGCTATTCGAAGAGTTAGCTAAGAGGAAGTTGGAGCACGGTAAATTCTACCGAGCAAATCGATGTGATGTTCCTGCGACGATCAATGAAAACGACGCGGTAGAAGATCAATTGAAATTTTGCGAAGCAAACATCATCAAACGTTTGGGAAAAGATGCTGAGTTCACATTGATCTATGACGAAAATGGAATACTGTTTAAGTATCCAATCTTCAATCCGCTACTGAAATTTTTGAATTGGCTGAAACCAAAATTGATCTCAAAGGAAGAGGCTCAATTTCGAATCCTCGATACAGATGCGTGTGGCGATTTTACCATGATGAGTAAATCAGATTGGGAGAAAATGGAAGGATACGTAGAGTTTGAAATGTATTCACTACATATTGATTCAATGGCACTTTTTTCTGCTGCGGCTCAGGGAATCGAGCAGGTCATTTATCCTCAGGAGATGTGTTCATATCACATGGCGCACGCTGGAGGATGGGAATTGGGTGATCCCGTTGAACAGCTACAATTTTATCACCGAAAACCGTCGTTAGATTGGTGGGTGGTTGAAGCAGCAGGTCGACAAATTATGAAAGAAAAGTCGAATTTTAATGTCAATACGCCCGATTGGGGACTCAATAATATCGAACTCAAAGAAATAAGTGGGGTTCGCAAAGAGGAAAAAGCGGTATCATAAAGAAGAGAGAAAGAAACAGATGACAAAGATTGGAATTATCGGAATTGGACGATTGGGATTGTGTTTCGCTCTGAACTTGGAGCGCGTTGGATTTCATATTTATGGAGTCGACACAAATGCCGATTACGTTCAGTCGATCCAAGACAGAACTTTCTTTTCGACCGAGCCACATGTAAACTACGTATTGCGTGAAGCCGAGAACCTTCATGTTTCCACCAATATTCATTCGGTTATTGATTCATCCATCCAATTAATTTTTATTTGCGTTCCTACGCCATCCAATGCGGATGGAACCTTCGATCATACATACATCGATGCCGTATGTGATCAGTTATTAGCACTTGATCCGCCGCAAAATGAAAC
>JBFHGY010000528.1:0-3055 GCA_041582905.1 Crocinitomicaceae bacterium
AGCGTGTTCATTCCTTCGTCCATCCATCCATGTACGCGCTCATTGCTTCCCAATTGACCGTAAAACCAGTTATGGCCCACTTCGTGAACAATTACAATTTCGAGTTCCATGGCATTGCTCGAGTTTCCAATTACGGTAACATTTGGATATTCCATTCCGCCACCCGCACTAATGGTTCCGTCTACCGCTGTTACGTTGTTGTAAGGGTAATCGCCATTCCATTTCGAGTAATAATAGGTTCCATCGTTAATGTACTCGATCGCATTTTGCCATAACTTCCAGTTGTTGGGCGTGAATAGTGCCCAGCTCGTTACATTGCGCTTGGAGTGTGGAAGTTCTACGTTTCCTTTCAACACCCAATAACGCTTGTCGGCAAACCAAGCAAAATCGTGAACGTTTTTCTGCGTAAACCGAATGGTTTTCATGTTCGAAGAAGATGCTGGAAACTTATTGTTGGTACTTCTTCCTTTGTCTGAACTCAGCTCTTTCGCTGTTTTTTCTGCAAGTGCGTTCATGAATTCGAGTTCAGATTCTGTTTGGCAGTCTCCTGTTGCACCAACTACGTAGTTTTCAGGAAGCGTAATGCGCACATCGAATGATCCGTATTCAGAGAAGAATTCTCCTTGATTGAGATACGGCATCGCATGCCATCCATCTTTGTCGTACACAGCTGGTTTTGGGTACCATTGCGTGATTTGATACGATTGTCCGATGTGACCAAGTCGAGAGATGCTTCCCGAAGGAATTTTCACGTGGAAAGGAGTAGAAATAGAGATGTGCTCTCCCGGTTTGAGCGGAAAGGGAAGTGTGATGATGCAGATATCAGGGTTTTCATCGTCCAATTTCCAGGATACAGGGGAACCGTTTAGTCTGAAATCCAGGGAGTCAATGTATCCTTTAAGTGAATCACTTCCGTTTCTGAGGTCATCATCATCTTGTGCATATTGCTGATTTGCTAAAGCGGTATGTCCTGATGAATAGGCATTCGGCCAAAGGTGAATCATGATTTTGTCCAATTCGTCTGGAGAATTATTGATGTATTCAAACTCCTCGTTTCCGAACAATTCGTGATTTTTATCATCGAGTCGAACGTCAATCGTATAATTTACTTCTTGTTGAAAATAGTCTTGTCCAACCGAGCAAAATGGTAGGAAAAGTAAGAACATCACAAAAAATTTCATCGTTTTCATTTTAGGAAGGATAAAGATAAATGAAAGTGGCCTATCGACACCATTGGACACAAAAAAGCTCTGATTTTTATGATCAGAGCTTTCAAATATGTATTTCAATAAGAAATTATGCCTCAACAACTTCTGCGTCTGGAGCATTTTTCGCTACAGAAGCGATTCCGTTTTCCATGGCAGCAGTAGAGTTGTACATCTCGCTTTTACCAATGATTTGACCATTTGTAGCATTCAATGTAAAGAACGGACTTCCATCTTTTGCTGTTTTGCGCTCAAATTGGGCATCATCTTGTGAGTTTTTACGAACTGACTCGATTCCGTTTGTACATCCAGATTTGCTAGCGTATGATTGGCTTGTCAAAATTACCTGACCATTTCCAGCCTTAAGGTTAAACATCCATTTGTCTGATGCTGATGATTTAATTTCAAATTTTCCCATGATTTCTTTTTTGGTTTTGGTGACCTAAATATAGGAAATTCTATTCTCATGATTGATAATCAATCTCTGAAATCGACAACAGTGCAGAAAAATCCGTTGACTCGTTAAGTGACGGAGAATTAGTGAATTTCTTCGTCTTTCGGTTGCTCTTCAATTGGAAATAACTTCTCAGCTTCAGGTACGCCTTGTAAACGATCGAGGTATTCTTCCAATTGTGAAAGGTTCAATCCTTTTCCGATGATTTTCTTGTCTTTATCCAAGATAAATACTTTCGGCGTCATGAATACATCGAAGGTAGTTTGGTAGTTTAATGCTTCCAACGTTGTATTGTGCTTGAGAATGACACTTCTTGCATCCTTTTTCGCAGCGGTGTACAAACTATCTGTCATCGCAACGTTGATGAATTCCAAGTTGTTCTTTCGAATGAACTTTTTCCATTTTTCGAAATCTTCTCCTACGGCTTTTCCGACTGCGAAAATCTCAACATTTCGATCACTCAATTTATCTGCGTAGAGTTTCTGAAGTTTTGGAGTAATTTTCTTACAGTGACCACATTCAGGATCCCAGAAGTAAATGATGGTATACTCCGCGTCGATGTCGTAAAAGTTGTGCCACTTGTTGTTCGTAGAATCAGGAAGAGTAATGTTCGGAGGAACAACTCCCATTACCAAGTGCTCATCAATATCCACTTTTTTACACAACTCATCCAGTTTGTTTTCTGGCATCCAGTGTGCTTTCGTTGGACGATCGGCATCTTTTCCACAATAATAACGCTGTCCCATGCGAACGAATACCTTGTCCATTCCCATGATTTTACTTCTTTCGTAATTGCTTGTAATCCACGATACAGAGTATTGAAGCATATCTGATCCTTCAGGTAGTTGATCACAGAATTCAATCGCGTATTTGATAATCGTGTCCCAATGCTGAACCATCGTTTTTTCGAAATAGTTCTGCAATTTCGTGTGGTAGATCGTTGATCGTACCAATCGATCATCACTCAAATCAACATTGTCCCAGTAGTGACTCTTGAAGTAATTGAAACGGAAATTTGAATCGAGAACAACACCGTTTTCATCTTTTGGTGCTTCAGGAATATCAACGTCCATCGACATGTTGATCATTTTTGCCACTAAGAATTCAGGATGCTCTTTAACGATGTTTTTCTGGTAGTCAATCACTCCTTGGTTCTTATCCTTTATTTGCGTTGTCAGGATTTCGTGGCGATTAGAAGCTTTATCGGTCGTTTCTAACTCTTTTCGCATGACATCAATCTGCGCTCTTTCTTTACCAATGAAGGAAACGTATTCCAGGAAGATTTTGTTTTCTTCTGACTTTTTCACCTTTGCATTTGGCATAGGGTTTTTCGCCGTCGATTCGATGTAGATATCTTCATCATTGTAGATGAATTCGAGTAATTGTTCTCCCGGCA
>JBFHGY010000529.1:0-3050 GCA_041582905.1 Crocinitomicaceae bacterium
GAATAATTCCTTTCCATGGAAGATTGGGCGCAAATTCAATCGTAGAGGAGAGGTTGTTCCCATTCGGAGCTCCAATTCCTATTGCTTTGATGCAGGTGAGGAGTTCCTTTTGCTCAAGATGAGAATGAATAGATTCAGCCAAGGCTTCCGCAGAAAGCAACGTACGTGTGTGAACAGAAGCTTCGTAGAGAATATCTCCCTGCTTCGTGCAAACACCAAATACAGTGTTGGTTCCTCCAATGTCAATGCCGAGAGCACATTCGATTGGGTTGGTATTGGGTAGAGCCTCGATAATTGCTTGTTTTTGATTGACAACAAAAATAGCAAATTGTCCTTCTTACAATTAGATTAACTCGAATAAAAACACCTTTCCTTCCTTCGAAGTGGCAACTAAATGCGTTTCAGTTGCTCCAAGAGAGAAAAAAGTTCCATCGGCAAAGGGTGTCCAATTCATCCCTCCGTCTTCCGAAAAATCAATTCCGTTACGTCCACAGGTGTAAAAGACGCCATTCTTTTCAAAAACGCACGATCGATAACCGCGAGGAGCATTGTCCGGTTTCAGCCAACTAATTCCGCCGTCATCCGTGTAAAAACAAGTGTTTAAGCGTAACTCTGGACTGGTGTAATCGCCTCCTACAATCATTCCAACCGAGTCGTTGGCGAAGTGAATAGAAAATGCGCCAGAACCTTCTCCTGGGTAATAAGGAAGTACTACGTCCGACCATGTTTTACCATTATCGGTGGTTTTGAAGTAGCGACTTTGGGATCCTCCTGATACAAAAATATAGGTGCTATCATTCAGTACTTGAACGTTGGTGCCACTGGCTGCGAATCCTGCTTCGTCTTTCTTTGCTTCAATTTTTCCTTCGCACGCTTCCCATGTCAATCCGCCATCATTGGTATGAAATAAACTGAAATATCCATCCACTGGATCTCCCATCATGAATCCTCGTTGTCCTTGGAAGTCCATCCCGTCGAGAAAAACGCCTTTCCATATCTCGGGATGAATGATTTTTGTTTCTCCGTTATTGCTAATTCGAACGAGTTTGCCCGTTTCGCCACTCTGAATGCCTAAAATGTGTGTCCCGGAACGTTCAACATCACGCATTTCGGTGAAGTTTTCGAGGCCAAAAAGTAATTGGACGCGATCTTTATCCGTATTGAAGTAATACAATGCTCCGTTGGAATTCCCAGTGAAAATTCGATCGCCTTCTACGAGCAATCCACGTGCATAAATTCCTGTTTTACCACAATCTAATACGGTCGCTTTTCGGTTTTTACGAATGTATTTTTTCGTTCGGTATTGAGCCGACACGGAGAGAGTAATTCCGATAAAAAGAAGGCTAAGAGCGATACCTCGATGTAAATTTTTCAATCTGTGAGCGTTTAAGTTGATCCAAATCTTCTGGGATGTCACGTTTCCATCGCTTGTGCGACCAAAGCCAATACTGTGGCTTGTCGAGAATCTGTTTTTCCAAAAGACGGACATGCTTTTCGGTAATTTCTCCCCAAGATAAACTTTTTGCATCTTCCGTGATCACTTCGAGTTCCATTTCGTAGTAGCCACGCTTGATGCGATGTGTTGTAAAGAAAACGACAGCATAGTCCAATTCATTGGCCATCATTTCGGCTCCGAAAAGTACCGCTGTTTGCTGGTTGAGAAATTCTGTCCAGTAACTTCTTCGCGAATCTCCTGGTGATTGATCGGATAAGACCAAAACGGACTTAGGAAGTGCTGATTCCTTGGCGAGTGCTTCGCGGTAGTTTCCAGCATGAATGACATTCATTCCATATCTGGAACGGCGTTGATTTACTTTTTTATCCCAAAATTTTGAGCTCAGCGGCATTCCAATTCCATACGCTTCAAAAGGAAATAGAAAAGCTTGTGAAGTGATGAGCCATTCCCAATTGTTGTAGTGTCCAGATACGAGTAACACGTTTCTGTTTTTCTCGGCGAGATCGTCCATGATCTCTGGATTTTTTACCTTGAAACGTCGT
The DNA here is from genome assembly GCA_041582905.1 of Crocinitomicaceae bacterium. Lineage (GTDB taxonomy): Bacteria > Bacteroidota > Bacteroidia > Flavobacteriales_D > Crocinitomicaceae > UBA4466. The sequence continues at coordinate 1,999 of JBFHGY010000529.1, forward strand.
TGAAGCGATGATTTGGAAATCGTTAAATTCTTAATGCCTTCCGCGAGCAAATTGGTGAAATGACGGTAGAACTTTCGTCTGATCTTAGCGATTTCTTTCTCAGAAAGATGCGGGAAGCTACGTTTTAAGTTCTGATCAATCACTTTCTTCCGATAGGGAACAAGAGTAATGATGATCAGGTAAAAGAAATCCGTGAACAGATACAAAATCGGTAAGGGGAGAAGTGATAAAGGAATCACTAAAACGTAATATGCGAATGCGGCTAAAATCATCCTTTGTACTTATTTCCCCACAGGCGGTTGATGTTTTCTTCTACCTCTCGTTCACGCGTATTGCTTCCTGCTCTGTAAAAAGGCGTTCCAATTAATTCTTCAGGCAAAAACTCTTGATTGACGAAATTACCTGGGTAATCGTGCGAATATTTGTAGCCTTGTCCATAGCCTAATTCCTTCATCAACTTCGTTGGGGCATTTCTCAACGGAAGTGGAACACCTAAATTTCCTGTCTGTTTCACGACTTGCTGTGCATGATTAATCGCCATGTAGGCGCTATTTCCTTTTGGAGAATTCGCTAAATAAATCGTGCATTGCGCCAGAATAATGCGACTTTCGGGCCAGCCAATGGTTTGCACGGCTTGAAAACAGTTATTCGCCATCAATAAGGCGTTTGGATTCGCTAATCCGATGTCTTCTGAAGCTGAAATAAGCAACCTTCGTGCAATGAATTTAGGATCTTCACCACCTTCGACCATGCGTGCCAACCAATATACTGCTGCATTGGGATCACTTCCACGAATTGATTTGATGAATGCCGAAATAATGTCATAGTGCTGCTCGCCATCTTTGTCGTAGGAAGCTACGCTTTGTTGAGCGGTTGCTTTCACCAGTGCATTGTCAATTACGATGTCCTGTTGTTCTTTAAACGTTCCGATGATGATCTCAAAAACGTTCAGTAGTTTTCGTGCATCTCCTCCCGAAATGGCCAATAACGCTTCAATTTCTTTGAGCTCTATGTTTTTTGATTTCAAGAGTTCATCCTGTTCTATTGCTGAA
>JBFHGY010000530.1:0-3048 GCA_041582905.1 Crocinitomicaceae bacterium
GTGAGGATGGTACGAAACATGAACACAAATGCTGTAACGATGAGACTTACCAATGCGAGATTCACGAGTAGTGGTCCCCACATCTCACCAATTAGAAATGATTTCTGTTTAGGGAAAGAAACATGTACATAGAGCTTTTCATCCAATGAATTCCCTGGGAATAACTGCGTTCGTGTAGCGTTATTGGTGTCTAATTTTGAGGTGTAGTTGTTTGGTGTTGACTTGAAATCCAGTGGCTGATCGTAGGCATCCGTAACTGTGAATTCAAAGTCCTTCGGGAAGTCTCCTTTATGCAATTCTGTTTTCAATACGGAGTCGAGGAAAGCCAATTCAACACGATCACTTTGATTTTGATAGGTGTTGTTTTTGAAGGCTTCGATCATCATTTGATTCACAAACGTTGCCTTTCGGAAGATTTGCTGTACAACGCGCTGATCCAACTGAACTGCAATATTGATCGAATCCCGATCGATATCTGTCGTTTGATTTTTAAATAGGTCTTTCAGCTTTCGAATGTCTCGAGCGAGTACGCGCTGCTCTGCGCTCAAACCAGAGATGGAATCGTACGTTTTACCTTCAATAATGAGATAGTCCTGTACCTCACCATTCTTCAATATAGCCGTGTCACGAATGGCAATTTCTTGTTTCGATGAGAACAAATTTTGTACTTCCTCCATGAGGATATCTTTGTATTTCCCACTGAAATCTCTGTCTACAACATGCATGTATCGACGAATGTCATCAGCCTTTTCATGAGTCAACGCGATACGTTCCAAGGTAGTAGATAGGTGCGCTTTAAACTCACCCGATTTCTGATCGTACAAAGCCGCCGTTTGAAATGCCTGAATAACAAGCAACGCGAGCATCGCAGCAACGACAAGAATGAGAATAAAATTTACCCGAATCCGTTTCATGATTGAGAACGAATATATAGAAAGGATTCAACCACAGGTGGAGGTTAACTTTTTTTAACGGGCTCTTTTACCCTGATCGAAAGAAAAAAAGCTCTTCCTTACATTCCATTTTCACGGAAAATAAAGAAGAGCCTTCAATTATTTATGGTCGAAGTCGTCTTACTTCTTCAATACACGAATTGCGTATGATTCGTTTTCATCTGAAATATGTACGAAGTACATTCCATTTTCATTTCCGCTTAAGTCAATGATGGCAGATGAGTTCGGTGAAATGCTTTCTACTGATTCTGAAATCACTTTTCCTGAAAGATCCACTACTTTGATCGTTGCTTCTCCTGAGTAATTTACTGAAGAAATCGCAACAAGTCCGCTCGTTGGGTTTGGAGCAACGTTCAACATCGATTCAAGGCTTGACTCACCCAAAGACGCAAATTCCACCGCTGTACACGCAGATGTATCTGAACATCCATTTGTTCCTGTTACGATCACTGCATACAATCCAGTAGTCGTCGCTGTAAATGATTGGTTCGTTTCTCCTGAAATAGGATCGTTATTGTTCCCACAATCAATCCACTGGTACTGTGTCCCTGCAGTTGCCTCGTTCGCTGTCAAAATAGAATCGTTCGCAGTAATTGTATTATCTACAGGCGTATTTACTGTCAAATCCAATGTTACAATACTATCACATCCACCAGCTGCACCACCTGTAAACGTGTATGTTGCTGTGTTGTTATCCGTTGTGTACGTATTTCCATCAACCCATGTGAAAGCTCCACAGCTTACTTGTGTATCTGTTGCCTGAACGTCAGTTGAGAATTGACCCGTTGTCCAATCCGTTGCAGGATCCAAATTCGTCAATGTCAAGTCATTTCCTTCTCCAGAAAGATCAGAAACAGTTGAGCTTCCAATACCATCTTCAAAACGGTAATATCCAACCAATCCTGACTCATTTCCTGTCAAGTTAGATGACATACTGCTGCTAATTTGTGCAGCTGATCTTGCTGTGTTCCAGATTCGAACATCATCAAATGTAGAATTTGTGAACTGTTGTCCCATATCAAATCGAGCTCCAATTACCAATCCGATTGTTGAACCGTTGCTTTGGTTCAATGTTCCAGATGTAGGAACCGTTGCTGTTGCTGTACCGTCGATGTAGATGATTTGGTTCGATCCATTGTAAACAAATGCTACGTGGTGCCATGTCCCAGTTGAAGGAGCTGTTCCAGAACCAGAATTAATGGTGTTTGGAGACAATCCATCCGCCCATGTGTTGAAACTTCCATCAGATTGCCAACCTCCAAGCGCAATGTAAGAACCGTAGCTCCAGTTTACATATACATCATTCGCCAAGTAATCTGCCGAATTGATCCACATTTCAATTGTGAACGTTGAAAAATCGTAGTTACTGAATGGTGAGTGCAAGTATTGGTTTGTTCCGTCAAGCTCCACAGCAGTGATACATTGTGCCTCGGCTTGATTTGAGTTAAAAATCGCTGCTCCAGCGACTACCATAGAGAATAATAGTTGTTTCATGTAAGAATGTTATTTTTTGTACTTACAAAAGTAAGGAATTCTAATCGCTCTTCCCTCCTTTCTCCACTAGAAGTTTCGGAATTCCGCAATTGCCTTTCATTCTTAAACAACTTATTTAATGTGAGTTCGGCATTTCAACTTCCTCAGGTCGACTGAAAACAAAAAATAGGAGCTTCACCTATCCTTTCTGGAAGGCAAAACTCCTATTCTGAATTTTTCTGAATGAACAGAGCAGGTTACTTATTTGTGCTCTGCTACGTATTTCACATAATCTGCTTGACTCTGAGCGATAACGCGTTGTGCCGCTTCCGCATTTTGAAAATCTGTTACTTCCACTGTTTTATTCTCCAACTTTGAATATTCTTCAAAGAAGTTTTTGATTTCTTTCAAGTGGTGTGCTGGTAATTCAGAGATATCATTGAAGTGAGCCACACTCATATCGTGTTCTGCCACCGCGATAATTTTATCATCCAATTCTCCTTTATCAATCATGTGCATTACACCAATTACCTTCGCAGAAACGATACACATTGGTACTACTTCAATTTGAGAAAGAATCAAGATATCCAATGGATCTTTATCATCGCAATACGTTTTTGGA
>JBFHGY010000531.1:0-3039 GCA_041582905.1 Crocinitomicaceae bacterium
CATCACGCCTGCAACGAAAGCAGAAGAAGGTCACGATGAAGATATTTCTCGTGAAGATATTATTGGTAAAGGAATCGTTCCTGAAGAAATCTACGTACAACTCGAAGATTATACGCGCAAGTTGTTCCAGCGTGGAACGGAGATGGCGGCAAAACAAGGATTGATTCTAGTCGATACGAAGTATGAGTTTGGTATTCGCAATGGTGAAGTGATGTTAATTGACGAGATTCACACGCCAGATTCTTCTCGCTATTTCTACGCAGAAGGATACGAGGAGCGCCAAGCAAATGGTGAACCGCAAAGACAATTGTCGAAAGAGTTTGTGCGTCAATGGTTGATCGAAAACGGATTCCAAGGACTAGAAGGACAAACAATGCCTGTTATGCCTGATGATTTCGTTGAAGTAGTGACTGAACGCTACATCGAATTGTACGAAAAAATTACGGGAAAAGCGTTTGTGAAGTCGGATACATCTAATATTCAGGAGCGCATCCAAACGAATGTCGATAACTATCTTGCATCCTTGTAAATCAATACGATGAAAAGGCTAAACGGAGCTCAATTGATAATGATCATGCTAGGCTTAGCTGCCGCTGGGGGATGTATTTTCTTTGGAATGCAAAGAACGTCTCGTGCGCTTGAACATTATTACGTGAACCACGAAATGTACGGTGTTGCTCCTCACTACGATGCGGGGTACGATGGAGCGGCTATTGGACTCGGTTTAATTGCTGGAATCTGTTTCGCCTGTGCCGTTTGGATTGAAATCGTTCGGTACAAGTCGAAATCATAGCTCAAAGACTTTCAACGAACTGTTGTAGTTGAGTTTCGAACTCTTTCTTTAATTCCTCATCCGTAATTCCTTCTGAAGAAAAATTGTCGTTAAACGACGGCAGCGAGAAAGATGCAGTGATGTTTGCTCCGTAACGAGAAAAGGCAGCGCTTGCAATGTCATGAACAGATTTTCCTCCACGCTTTCCAGGTGATGTAGAAAGTAAGAACATCGTTTTATCCAGCCATATAGAGTCTTCATCTATACGCGACATCCAATCAATCAAATTTTTGAAAGCGGCCGTATAGTTTCCGTTATGTTCAGCGAGGGAAATCACAAGAGCATCCATCGATCTCAAACATTCGCGAAATCGTTCTATAGAAGCAGGAAATCCTTCTTCTTTCTCCACATCGACACTAAATAATGGTGCGTTAAAATCGTTTAAATCGATCAGTGTTAACTCAACATCCTCGATTTGTTGCGCAGCATAATGTGCAAATTGCTTGTTGATAGAAGTAGAACTTGTGGAAGCTCCAAAGGCCAAGATTCGTTTCATTGATTTCGTTTGAATTAAGTCAAAAATAAAAAACTCAGAAGATTATTAGTCAATTAACTCGAGTTGTTACGATTGAACAGCAATGATTTCCAAACAGGCTAGGTCCTTTTCGGAGATGAAAAGTTCAATGTTTAGCCTGTGTTTTCTCAAAAGTGATTCAATTTCTTTGGTCGATTTGTTTCCTGTTCGAATCCAGACAATTTTGGGAGGATGCCCCCAGACTAATGAGAAATCGTAAAAGTCACCATCGAAAGTGATGATTGTGTAATCATGATTTTTTTGCGAAATTCCAAATTTCTTGATCTGTAGCGTTTTCAAGACCTAGGTGACGGACTTGAGTAGCCTCAGGAAAATATCGGTGATTTGCTTTACTAAGCGAAATGAGATATTCTGATCAAAAAGGATTTTCATGATGCAATTCCAAGATGATTTTCTTTGGATGAAGCATAGAATAAACAAGCTTTGATGCTTTCTTCGGATATTTCAGGAAAATCTTCCATGATTTCTTGTTTGGACATTCCATTGGCCATCCAGTTTAGGACGTCGGCAACAGAAATTCGGGTACCAACCAAAACAGGTTTACCAAATCGCTTATTTGGACTGATCTCGATATATTTTCTGATATCCATAATGTAAAGATAACTCAAAAAAGGTTCATTTTTCGAATTTTGAGGCTTTTAACGGAGCATTTCCAAACAGGAAGTGCTATTTGAAGGATGTATTCGTTCGTTGGGGAAATAAATATTACTCTATATTTATATCTCATTTCAAGTGAAATCAACACAGTCAAATAGCGCCGGTTTTTTCAGTACAAAAGCGATTTCAAATGAGTCGTTGGTGCCTGGGATTCCTCTTTTTGATTGGCCATCGACTCATTCGTTATCAATTTCAGATGCTGAACTCGAAATTCCTGAAAGATTGATGCAAGGGAAACGAGCGGAGCGCTATTTCTCAGAGTGGTTGAAGCAGTCTCATGACTACAAGTTGTTGGCGGAAAATATCCAGATTATCTCAGGTAAACAAACCCTCGGTGAGTTTGATTTCGTGGTGAAACGTGTACGGGACGGACAGATCATTCACATCGAACTCGTGCACAAATATTATTTGTTCGATCCTACGGTTCAAGGAACGGAGATGGAGCATTGGATTGGACCAAACAGAGGAGATCAACTGGATTTCAAATTGGATAAATTGCGAGACCACCAATTTCCTCTTCTCCAAACAACGCCCGCTCGGGAGCGAATGACTGAATTCGGATGTGAGGTGGATGAAATGGAACAACAGCTGTTGTTTCTCGCTAATTTATTTGTTCCTGCTGAAGGAGAGATAGACTTTGATAAGGTAAATCGGAATGGGGTGGAGGGCACATGGATGCGATTAGCGGAGTGGCAAGAAAAGGCCGATTTGAACAGTCTGTTTTTCATTCCAGAAAAGAAGGATTGGTTCTCGCGAGATTTGGCAACGACCGAGTGGTATCCCAAGAAGATTGCTCAGCAAAAAATCGAAGAACTTCATAAGCGGAAGCGATCACCTTTGGTATACACAAAAAATGAATTGGGTGAACAGCAAAGGGATTTTGTCGTGTGGTGGTGATTATGAAATAATCGAATGAACGGCTTCTTTCAGTGAAGGCAATACTTCATGTGCAAACCACGGATTCTTTTTCATCCAGATGGCATTTCTCGGAGATGGGTGAGGAAGCACAAAATGA
>JBFHGY010000532.1:0-3029 GCA_041582905.1 Crocinitomicaceae bacterium
AAAAATGCTGCAATAAACTTCCTGTCAGAAGCCATCCTTCAATTTCTTTGGTTCCAATAGCAATTCTTCAATTTCTGAAAAGGTTAAATGAATGGTAAATCCACCAATAGCTTGCCAGTAAAGGATAATTTCTTGTCCGCTTCGGATTGCAAATTTTTGTTTCAATTCGTCTACTTTAGTATCGATATCAGCACAGTTTTCGCCGAAAGCTTGAATTTTAGTCAGTTTCTCAAGGATGATTTTGTTGAGTTTATCAACAGATTTCTCGTCTGATTTGAAGAGATCACCGAACTGAATCTGTACTAGATCGTTTCCGATAATTTTGTAGTTGAAAAAGTTTTTCACTTTGAAGAGATCATTCGTCGCAAACGACCAGTTTTCGTTATACCAGTTTTTATTCCATGTGTAGGTCGTTTCCGAATAGAAATAGCGGTTCGCATGCGTAGGGCGTCGTTCCCGAATGGTTTGATTTTCGTTGTAGTAAATGATCTTATTCTTTAATCCTGTAGGAAGTCCGACCTTGTAAATATTGACTGGAGAAAACTTTAACAGGCTGTTCTTTGTGGAATTCAATGTAACCTGTTCCAAGAGGTGTATGTTGTTGATTTTCCGATAGAGCAAAGAGGGATTTCCGTTGTAGATCAAGTTATTGTGAATATACGTCTTCGCTTGTCCTCCGTAACCTCTCAAATTGAGTAGTTTTACGAGATCGTAATCATTTACGAGATCAGCAGAGTCGGTGAGCGGAATGATGAACTCCATTGAGTCGTTGATGACACCAATTTTGCCATCGTTGAACACGAAATGAAGGTAATTGCGGTAATCCAAAGAAACCGCATCGAATTCTGGAGAAACCTTTCCTGAATTTCGGTGGTGAATCTGCCATTTCCCATTTTTCAAGGTGAGGGGCCAAGGAGGATAAATATAATCGTACTCCGCAGGAAGGTATTGATTGTATTTGCTGTCAAAATACCCGTATTTCCCATTCTGCATAAACACACCGCCATAAAATCCATCTTCAGCCAAGGGGTACTCGAAGGATTCGGGATACATTAACACATCATTTTGGTTGTATAGGAACCACTCATCGGGTTTATTTCGATCATGCTGTTTCCATGTGTATAGCTTTTTCGGTGGAGTGTAGGGTCTCTGGGGAGGTACATACCGATTCGTTTCCTTTTTCGCAGGTTCTGGAATAGGATATTCATCGAGATAAGTGGAACATTCGCTCGGGTGTTCTTGCTTGTAGTGGTAGGATTGTGCTGTTACACCCTTCGGATGAGTGGTTACGATCTTTCCCGTTTTATCAATGATGATCCATTCTAGGAAAAAGCAATAGTTCTGGTTGAATTGAAAGAAATTCTCATCCAACAGATACATTTTTCCTTGACGGAATTCGTACACCTGATCTCCTTTCGTGAAGTACGTGCAATTCGATACTAAAAGTCGTTCTGGATTATCAAACCCGATGCATTTCCCAAATTCATCGATGCGAGGAGAGTCACGTTGATACTTGAATCCTTCCAAAAGGAGATTTCCTTTAGAGTCGTAAACATCTTTGAGGTGATCTTCTCGTGAGGCGATGAGTAATTGTCCGTGAATCGTGATTTCCCAGTATTTTTTCTCAACAAGTTTATTCCCTCGGAAGTCGTAGATCGTGGTCGGTTCACCTTTCTTATTTGCGATAAAAATTGGTTCTTTCTTCGCTATATCGTCAATGGATCGAATTTCTTTTCGGTAACACTCGTCGTAAATGATGGGAACAATTTCCTCCCCAAGTGGATTGATTACACCCATTTTCTGACCCGAACGAATGATGAAACAATCTCGATTGTTTTGGGGAGAGATGCGTTCAAGGTACATACTTCCCGAGAATGATTTAACCTTGTTAAGATCGGTGTCATAGATATCGAGTTGCTTTATTTCTACTCCAGTTTCGTATCCGAAAAAGAAAAAATGAGTAGCCCAATAGATCGTCTTTCCTTGAAAATCATACAGTGTAATTCCGTCGTAGGTAGTTTTTACGTTCTTCCCAGAATGAAAATTGAACAGTCCAAAATTGTCTCCATGATAGTCATCCTTTCGTTCTGAATTATTGAGTTGGCGCGTAATCAGTACACTGTCGGTTACTTTTAGTCTCTCTGAAAAATAGGAGTGATAATCTCCATCGAAATACAGATAAAATTGAAATTCTGCTTGTTCTCTTAATGAAGTGCCTTTCCTTACATTATAACCTTCGTTGGTTTTCGGATACTTAAATCGACCCAAGAGATTCAAATCGGGATCAAGGACGCCCCATTTTTTCTTTTCAAAGAGAATAGAGTAGCCATCAAGAGGATAAACCAATGAATGGTTTTCCGAACGATTTCCAGTTTTTAGACTAACGACTTCGGTTGATTCGTCGGTATAGATGTACATGAGTTCGTGAGACAATGTCCCGCATGAATCAAGCGGTGTAAGGAGAATCTCCGCATTAATTGAATTGGCTCCTGAGAATACTTCGTTTCCATCGCTTCGTACAATTCTAAAAATATGATTGGTGTCGTTACTGAGGTGAAAAACAGCATCACTTTCAGAGCACGGTTGTACCCAATGTGGATCAATAAATTCGGATGTTTTCGGGATGATCCATTTTTGGTTCTTTAAATCATAAATGGCGGTTTGATGGTCTTGTTCGATTCGTATAAAACGCGTTGATGCGATAGGAGACATTCCTTCACTCCATCGTTGGACCGTTTCAAATACTAATTGGTCATATTCCGTCGGAAGCACCTGATTTAGCTCTAGATCAAGAAACCCACGCTGTCCATTTTTCTCAACGATATAACCATTTGGGGTGATTTCAAACCAGGAATATCCCTCTAAGGTGAGTTCAATTTCGCCTGAGTTGGAATAGAGATAACTGCCAGAATCATCGGATGCAATAATGCCATTTCGCCAAGGATAGGCAGATTGAATTTTATTGAAACGAAAGGGGAGAACTTGTACTCCTTCAGGATCAATCAACCCGAAATAGCCATTCTTTTGGG
>JBFHGY010000533.1:0-3028 GCA_041582905.1 Crocinitomicaceae bacterium
AATGGGGAAATCGCTATTGCAGATGACATTTGAGCGATTGGAGAACGTTTCTCCTTCGGAGAACATCTACATCGTAACGAACAAGGAGTATAAAACATTGGTGTTGGATCAACTGCCTAACATTCGTCCAGAGCAAGTATTAACAGAGCCTGAACGTAAGAATACCGCTCCATGTATTGCGTATGCGGCGGCGAAGATTCATGCACTTAATCCCAATGCAAATTTGATCATCTCACCCGCAGATCATTTGATTCTGCAACAAGACAACTTCACAGCAACCATCAACGCGGCGATTAACTCTGCAGAGCAAGGGCGCATTGCTACGATTGGAATTCAACCCACACGTCCTGATACCGGATATGGTTACATTGAGTTCGAGCAGCAAGATGGAATCAAAGCGAAGGATGTACTTCCCGTGAAGCAATTCCGTGAAAAGCCCGATTTGGAGACAGCCAAAAGCTTTGTAGCTGCAGGAAACTTCTACTGGAACTCAGGGATTTTCATTTGGAAATCGCAAACAGTATTGAGCGCTTTGGAAGCATTTCAACCTGCCCTGTACAATTTGTTCTGCGGAGACATGAGTCAATACAACTCCGCTACTGAGCAAGAATATGTCGATCACTGTTTCGCTACATGCGAGGATATTTCCATTGACTTTGCTGTGATGGAACATGCCGACAACATCGACGTAGTGCTTTCTGACTTTGATTGGTCTGATCTAGGAACTTGGGGAAGTTTGGATACGCATTTAAGCAAAGATGATCACGGAAATGCAGTGGTTGGAAATCACGTTCACCTCTTTGGTGCGAAAGACTGTATCGTGAACATTCCTAAAGGAAAAACAGCTGTTATTGACGGTTTAGAAGGCTACATCATTGTTCAGTCAGATGACAAATTGATGATTTTGAAAAAAGAAAATGAGCAAGCCCTTAAATCCTACGTGAATGAAGTAAATGCTTCTGTTAAGGAGGTAACTAATTAATTTACTTCTTGCTCTTTCGCGATAGGATCAGAACTTGCTCAATGCGCAACTAACGCAGCTTTTAATCTCTTCGGATATCTTCTGGTTCGATGGTTGTAGATCGTCCAAACGGATCTTCGAATTTGCGGATAGGTTCCATTGGAACACCGTAATGGCAATCGAATTCAACATAGTTGATAACTACTGGTTCAAGAAATGTTATTTGATCCACATTGACGATTACACCTTCTAATTTGAGTGTATCAAACTCGATCCCCGTGAACGTCAAGTTGTACTCGCCTGGCTTCAATGTGTTTAGTTGGAATTTTCCATCAAAATCGGATTGGCAACCGGCAACTAATTTACCTTCTGGATTATTTGATTCAAAAACCAAAATCTTTACGAAAGGAGCGGGTACATCCTCACCGTCTATAATACTCCCTTTAATCGCTCCGTAGTTTATTTGCCCAAAGGAAAAAGAGGTGAAAAACAGGTATACAATCAATACTACTTTCATCTGTCGATAGTTTAACATGCAAAAAACAGAACCTCCATTTGAAGGCTCTGATTCTTTCGGTTTAGAGGTAGATTACATATTTCCATTTTTCAATTGCTCCGATTTCCAAGCGCGGTAAAGATCGAAGTAACTTTTCGATTCGATTACTACCACTCCACCCAGTGTATCTCCGTATTTTGCTGGAAGTCCACCAGTGTATACCTGCATGTGTCCGATCGCAACACTTGGAATGGAACCTACATCTTCTCTCACTTTTACTCCATCCACCATGTAGATCATATCTCCTTTTCGAGCTCCACGGAACACCAATGAACCATCGGCAGTTTGTCGAACATTCGTAGACATTGACGTTACCAACCCTTTGATATCAAACTTTACGGGTGACACAGCAATCTCTTCCGCTGTAATTTGCGTCACTGGAAGGTTTCCATCAATGAGTTTGATGTGATTTGGGTCATTAGCTGTGATAACGACACCTCCTATTTTCTGAACGCCTCCATCAAAGTTAATTTCTCCCATTCGACCAATTCCATCCATTGGAACTGTTACCGATAAATTCGACATCGTATCTTCTTGATACAAAATATTCACTTGGTACGTTCCTGCAGGAACTGCTGAAATTCGGAAACTTCCATCAATATCCACTCGAGCCTGGTACAATCTTCCAAAATCTTCGATGTACACTCTGGCATCCAATGCTCCGACTTTCGTTCCGTACTCATATACGTATCCAGTTACTTCTCCTAAGGCTTGCTGTGCCGAAACCTGTCCTGCGAACAACAGCGCGATTATTACGATTACATTTTTCATCTCTATCAATTTTAAATAAGGTGTTTGATAATAAGATGATGCATGCAACAGAATTCCATAAAATAAATTCAAAAAAATAAAAAAGCCTTCTCATTCAACTGAACAAGAAGGCTTTAACAAAAATAATTTATTTCCTATGCTTCGAGCTCTGCGCTTGAAGTCGGGAATTTACGGTCAACTTTTTTGAATAATCCTTGAAGCACTTTTCCTGGACCTACTTCGATCACTTCTTCCGCTCCATCGGCAATCATTGCGTTCATTGTTTGTGTCCAACGTACAGGCGCTGTCAATTGAGCTACCAAGTTCTTTTGGATTTCTTCTGGATCCGTCACTGCAGCTGCTACAACATTTTGGTACACCGGGCAAGATGGCGTACTGAACGTAGTTGCCTCGATTGCGGCTGCCAATTCAGCGCGAGCAGGCTCCATCAATGGTGAGTGGAATGCACCTCCAACTGGTAAAATCAAAGCACGACGTGCTCCTGCTTCCGTTAATTTCTCACATGCCGCTTCAACAGCTGGATAAGCACCTGAGATCACCAACTGTCCAGGACAATTATAATTGGCTGCTACAACCACTCCGTCAACTTCTTCACACGCCTTCTCTACCACTTCGTCATCCAATCCAAGAATTGCCGCCATTGTAGAAGGTTCAGCCTCACATGCCGCTTGCATTGCCAAAGCACGCTTCGACACCAAACGAAGACCATCCTCAAAACTCAATGTTTTGTTTGCCACTAG
>JBFHGY010000534.1:0-3027 GCA_041582905.1 Crocinitomicaceae bacterium
ATATCGACGGAAAAGAGTATCGAAATTAGTTGCCTTTTCTAAATGAAGTGAATCTTTCAATCTTGGTTCAAGAGCTAGTCGAAGGGTAATCCTTAGTACACCATTCGAATATAAATCGTTCGATCTTCGGTTACCCAAAACCGACATGATTTGAACGCTGGAGCACTTAAAAATGGTCGTACATTATTTGAAAAAGCGTATGCTTCCGTCGGAATTCCAAAAGAGTTTTTGTTGCACGATTTATCGTTGTTTTCGTCGTGATAGGTAGCAATGGCGTAGCTTCCATTTTCAAGTCCAGTAAAACGGTATTCAACAGAATTTCCTTCAACCTTTACACGTCCCTTTTTGCACTGTTTCCCTACCTTTGGGAAGCAATGTTCTTTTCCGTAAAGACCAATTTCCACCGTTCCTTGTTGATGCTTGATCCGGGTTACTTTTACGGTTAAGGTATGTGTGCGATTGGCTCCGAAGCCCCACAAAATGAAAAGAGCAAAAACCAGAAAAAGTCTCCCAAGGAACACTATGGTTGATTGCTTATTCAGATGAATTTTCTTTAAAACGTGTATTCATGATGCGATCCCAAATCCGAAATGTGGAAGCGTAATTGCCGTTCAACTTCGCGTGATGAACGTCGTGATCCTCAACAGGACTAATAAATGGTATGTGCTTCAACAGTGGCAGATTCAAATCAGAATGTATATGAATTTCGTGAAGATTTCTCAATAATGCAAATCCCCAAAAGGCATAAATGTTTAAAGGCATCACAAGAATGATTAATCCGAAGCCGAGAAAAGTTCCAATTACACCAATCATCCACTCAACTGGGTGAACGTAAAGATACTCAAGTGGAAAGGGGGTATGGGCTCGATGATGGATGCTATGAATTTTCTTCAAGAGATACTTGTTCTCGTGCATGTAACGATGCGAAAAATAGAACCAAACATCATCAATAAGGAAGACAAATACTACTTGTCCTACGAACACCCAAATGGAAGGAACTTCCGTATCGAAAAAAGGACATAGCGTCAGAATTCCTACCACTGCGAAGATGGATAAGATGAGTAAATTCAGTAGATACAAGGGGAGACGTTCCTTGAAAACACCTTTCTTATACGGTTTGGTTTGAATTCGATACTTAGCGAGCAACGAAGTCTTGAGTACAACCAATGAATAGATCACACCGAAGAGATTTCCAGCATACAAAACCGCTAAAGTCACAATGATTATGTACTCCGTTGTCATCTTCGCGTGGCAAAAAGGTTAAACAATTGTGTGTCTTCTAACCCTGCTTCTCGCTCTACGTGAATAGAAGAAAATCCGTGACTTTCCAAAATAGACTTAATGGTGTCTAATCGCCCGTTGGTGTCGTGTACTTCAACAACAAGCGATTGAATTTTGGGCCAGTCGTCCGCGTCGATGCCTTTGATCACTCCCAGTTCAGCGCCTTCGCAATCCACCTTTAGTAAATCAATACGATCTACGTTCTCCTGTTTGATAATGGTAGACAAACGCTTCAATTCGCAGTCTACCTGCTTTTTCCCTTTCACCAACTGCTTCGCAATAATTCCTGAGAAGGCCGTGGGAATAAGACGCATCCATTTCATCCCATCAGGCGGATTTTTCATGGTTCCCTTTACTGCTTTAGCAAAAGCCTTCGGGTCATTGTCCCATTCTTCTGGATGCAAGGTTGAAAGTGCTGGGGTATTCGGGAAATAGGAAAAAGTCGCACTCATTTCTTTATCCGAAATTCCATAAGGAATCACTTTTAAACGCTCCTTATCGAAAGTTTCCGCATTCTTTTTGAGAACTTCAAAAATGTCTGGAATGGGTTCAAAGCAATAAACCGTTGTGTTGGGGTGATTTTGAATAGCGCGGATGCCAAAAACACCAATGTTGGCGCCAACATCAAAAATAATGTCTCCATCTTTAATGGAGATACCGTGGTTCAGGTAGCCTTCAACGTGATGGTCAAGCATTTTAGCTTCAGGCGAACGCAGACAAAACACGGATGTTCCATCTCTTAGCAGGGTTCTCTTCATACTCAAAAATAAAAAAATATGACTTAGATCAAAGTGGGAGTGAATAAGGATTGATTCGGTTGATTGTGAATAACTTTCGGGATTCCTTCCCGATTTTGGACGGGAATCCAAGATCAGATCGAAATCTCTGTGTATCTTTGTAGGACTAAAAAATATGACATGAATAATTGGTTTACAGTAAAGGTGAAATACACGAAGCAATTGGATAACGGAGCACTAAAACGTGTGTCTGAACCGTATCTTTTGGCTGCAATGACATTCACAGATGCTGAAGCGCGCATCTACGAGGAGTTAGGACAGATTATCCGAGGAGAATTCAACGTAGTTGGAATTGCGCGTACAGAGATTCACGATATTTTCGCTTACGATGATGCCGATGTTTGGTACAAGTGTAAGGTTCGATATGAAACAATGGATGCCGATAATGAGAAAGCGCGTAAAGTGAATCAAAACTTCTTGGTTTCTGCAAACTCGGTAAAAGAGGCATACGAACGTATCCAGGAAAGTTTGTCGACCCTGATGGTTGATTTCGAAATTCCTTCCATCATAGTTTCTCCGATTGTTGAAATTTTCCCGTATGCGGAAGACTTAGATAGAGAGTTGTCACGAAAGCCAATCGAAGAAGTAGAAGAGGTAGAGGAGGGTGATGAAGATGATACGCACAACTCAAAAGTAGTGTTCTCAGCTTCAGGTTCGGATGTCGACGACGAAGACGAAGAAGAATCGGACGATAGCGAAAGCGAAGTAGAAGACGAATTCGACGGAGAATAAAACAATTGCCATGAGCAACCCACTTGAACAATACAGAGATAGTCATCACGAGTTTCAGCAAGATGCTTCGATCAATTTGAGTGAGGATCCATTCAAGCTGTTTGAGGATTGGTTTGCCGCAGCGGATCAACAGGGAGAACTGGAAGCAAATGCTTTTGTGTTGGGAACAACTTCGAAAGAACTACAATCGAGTTTGAGAATTGTTTACCTGAAAGAA
>JBFHGY010000535.1:0-3020 GCA_041582905.1 Crocinitomicaceae bacterium
ACAATGAACAGCAGAAGTTTATCAAGGACAACATGGATTTCATTGAGCGTTTTAGAGGAACGTATTCGAAAACGAATCAAGTGAACTCACGTGAGCGCATGTTGGAAAAATTGGAAATCATCGAAATTGATGAAGTAGACAATTCCGCTTTGAAACTCCGCTTCCCTCCTTCCCCTCGATCTGGAGATTATCCAGTTGTAGCACAGGATTTGAGTAAGAGTTACGGTGATCATGTTGTTTTCAAAGATACGAGCATGTCCATTTCCCGTGGAGAAAAAATCGCATTTGTCGGTAGAAACGGTGAAGGAAAATCGACGATGATCAAAGCCATCATGGGGGAAATTGACTTCGAAGGAACGTGCGAACTCGGTCATAACGCAAAAGTGGGGTACTTTGCACAAAATCAAGCTTCCTTATTGGATGATGAGTTGACTGTTTTCCAGACCGTTGATCAAGTCGCGAAAGGAGAAATTCGAACGCAAATTCAAACTATCTTGGGTGGATTTATGTTCCGCGGAGATGCCATCGACAAAAAAGTAAAATTCCTTTCTGGTGGAGAAAAAACGCGCTTGGCGATGGTGAAATTGTTGCTCGAACCTGTGAACGTTCTGATTCTCGATGAGCCGACGAACCATTTGGATTTGAAATCGAAAGACGTGTTGAAAGAAGCCTTGAAGAATTTCGATGGAACATTGATTTTGGTTTCCCACGACCGTGATTTCTTACAGGGATTATCGCAAAAAGTATTCGAATTCAAGGATCAGCGTGTGATTGAACACTTCGAAACGATTGATGACTTCTTAGCGAGAAACAGAATGGAAAATCTGAAGCAGATCAATTTATCGGCGTAAGACACCGCATACACTATGATTGCATCAAGTAGATTTCGAGTACCTCAATCTACTTTCAAGAACTCCTTTCAATTTCTTTCGAAGAATCCCTACATTTATTCGCAGTAAAAATGACAGCGCATGAAGTTCGGAAAAGTTGATAATCCTGGTGAGATTGATTTCACCTTACCCAAAGATCACCCAGATACATTGAAAGTGTTTCAGCGGGAAACTCCAGTTTCGCATCCTGACATCTACATCGGCTGCGCCAAATGGAACAAGAATGATCTCAAAAATTTCTATCCGAAAGGAACGAAAGATGAATTGACGTACTATTCGCGACAGTTCAACAGTATTGAGCTCAATTCGACATTTTATCGCATTTTTTCTCCCGAGCAGTTTCAGAAATGGCGTGATAAAACCCCAGAAGGATTTCGATTTTTTCCAAAAATCAACCAATCGATTTCGCATTACAAGCAATTGAATGATGTCGAAGAAGTGTTGGATCAATTTTTACTTTCCGTCTCCCATTTGGACGATCGACTTGGCACCATTTTCCTTCAATTACACGATCGTTTTGCGCCCAATCGCTTTGAGTTATTAGAGAAATTCATTTCTATTTGGCCACAAGACCTTCCTCTCACCGTTGAATTGCGCCATACGGATTGGTTCAACGATCCTGCTGTTGCCCAAGATTTGTATCAGCTTTTGGAGTCGAACGGAATCTCCAACACCTTGGTGGATACAGCAGGGCGTCGTGATATTATGCATATGCGCATGACCACTCCTACTCCTTTTGTTCGTTACGTGGGCGCCAATCATGAAAGCGACTATCAACGAATTGATGACTGGGTCAGCCGCATTGAAGAATGGATTTCTCAAGGGATGCAAGAATTGTATTTCTTCGTACATCAAAATCTGGAAGTCGAATCACCTTTGCTTTCTGCCTATTTAATCAAACAGTTGAATGAGAAGTTGGGCTACGACCTCACTATTCCGAACGGGACATCCAGTTCGGAGGAGAATCAACTAGGACTTTTTTAAACGATCGTAGCGACGCACTTCTCGATCTATCAGCGCGTTGAACTTTGCTGGGGTCGGTGCTGAAATTGTCATCATTTCAGACGTCAATGGATGTTCAAACTTCAAGGAAGTTGCCGCTAGAAACAATCCTTTGTGCTTCATAATATTTCCTTGCTCACCATACAACTGATCGCCAACTATTGGGTGACCAATCTCTGCGCAATGGATGCGTAGTTGATGTGTTCGGCCCGTTCTAGGCTCCAATTTCACCAACGAAAGTTGTTCATTTTGAAGAGAAGGCACCAATGAGATTCGTGTCAATAGCGATTCCGCTTGTTTTCCATCAACTGAAATGGAGATTGTTTGATCATCGGGAACACCTTGTACGATTGCATGGTACTCTTTTTTGATGGTACGATCTGTAAACAGCTTTCCAAAATGATGATGTGCAGAGAGCGTTTTTGCCAGGATCACCAATCCGCTTGTTGCTCCATCCAAGCGATGAACAGGACGCGCCCACTTTATAGCATCTGGTGCTTCCGATTTTTGCAATTGATCAATTAAAGCGTTCTCCAAAGTGCGATGGAGATTTCCGCTGACCACTAGTCCTGCTGGTTTGAAAACGACGGCGAAACTATCTTCTTCATGCAGAACATCAATCTTTAACGGAAATGGCTTTGGAAGCTTTTTCTGAGGATCCACGAATTTAATCACATCGAATTGCTTCACCCACAACCCCGTTCTTCCAACTTCCTTGTTCAGAACGATTTCTTCCCGCTTCATAGCCTTTTTCACCGCGTTTCGCGTAGGCACTTGTGGAAACAAGCCGATGCAGTAGTCAACGAGGCGAACATTCGAGATGGCTTCTGATACTGTATGCGATTCGAGGATGATCATGTAGCGTATTTTGGGCAAAAGAAAAACCCGTCCTGATTTCCCGATAGATATCGGAATCAGAACGGGTTTTACCTATTCTTTTTTACTTAGAGTAACTTGAACGTAACGCGACGGTTTTTCGCCTGTTTCATTTCTTCGTCATCTTCAGCAGAATGCTCTTCTGTATTCGGATTGGTGTCTCCTTTACGAGAAGGAATCATTCGTGCTTCTTCAATTCCTTGATCCATTAAGTAGGTCATCACAGATCCGATACGCTTGTTATCCATATCT
>JBFHGY010000536.1:0-3018 GCA_041582905.1 Crocinitomicaceae bacterium
ACCATTTTCACAAACACTTCATTCATTCCATCAAAGAAACTGTGTACGGTTTTGGTCTTTTCCTTTGGAAGAAAAGCCAGAGAAATCCCGAAGAACAAGGCAAAGAAAATCACTTGTAACATGAAACGACCATCACTCATGGAAATGATTAAGTTCTCAGGCACCATATCCACCAATGGTTGCAATGGACCATCTCCTGTTTTCGCTTCATTCGCTTTTTCCCGCTTCGCTTGAGCCGTTTTGTAGTCTTTCGAATCCTTCATCGCGGCCAACTCCTTGCTAGCACTTTTAATCTGAGCTGGTGTGGCTGTTGCGAGCTCGTGACGCCCATCTTTCACTTGAACACCACTTTCTTCTGCCCATATTTCGTACTGAAGTCGGTTCTTTAAACGCGTTTGTTCATTGCTCTGAACTCCAGGAGAAAAGAGATTTACAAGCACCAATCCCATGGAAATGGAAAAAATGGTAGTGATGAGATACAAGCCCAAAGTCTTTCCTCCCATTCTCCCCAACTTAGTAGGATCGCCCATGCCTGCCACACCTGTGATAATCGAGAAAAGCACTAAAGGCACAGCAATGAACTTCAAAGAATTGATGAAGATTTTCCCAAATGGATCAATCCAATCCGCTGTAAAATCATTCCAACCAAACTTTCCTGACATGAACGCCCACACAACCCCAAGAGCCATGGCGATCAAAATTTTCCAGTGCAATGCCATTTTTTTCATAGCGTGAATATAAGGAAATGGATGGAGTTTTGTTCAGTTCGCTATCTTTGCCTGAATGCGTTCAAAGCAATCAGTAACGAAAGTAAGGTTCTGTGAAACTCCACAGATTATCGCTGAAACTATCGATTTAGTGTTGCTCGACCTACTTAAGCACGATCAATTTTATGGCATTTTTAGAAATGGTGTTATTGATGGAACGTTTCATTCTACAGTTTCAATGCCTTACCAAAGAGGACGCCGAATATCTTTTACTCAGGTAAATGGTCATTACAACATTAAAGGTGGCATTATTTTCCTTCATCTTCGTCCATCGCTGTCGTATTATTTCCTCACCGTTATTTGGATCATTTTTTCATTAAGTGGAGTCGCATTGTTCATTGATTCACCAGCACCCTTTATGGGAATCATTCCTGTAATAATGGGATTTGGCGCAACATTACTCTACTACCATATCTATCGGAAAAGGACTAGTGAATTTATTCGAATTTTCGAACATTATTTAGACCAAGTCAAGGAGAAGAAAGCTTAAATCACTCTCTCAAAAACGAAAAGTAGTCATCCAATACACGTGCATTCAACTCACGAGGAGTAAAAATTTCCATCACTTTCGGGCGATCACTTTCCTCGAAAAAGTCTGCCATTTGACCTTCAATTTCCTCTAAAGAAGTAGCGGAAGAATAGTGTACATCGTGAGCTTTACAGATAAACTCTGCTTTGCGGTCGTGATGTGCTTCAAAAAAGTTTTCCAATTGAGCACTTTCTCGCGGTCCTGGAATGATTCGGAAAATTCCTCCTCCTCCATTATTGATCAGAAATACACGTAAGTTCGAAGGCAAATGCTTGTTCCAAAATGCATTAGTATCGTAGAAAAAGCTGACATCTCCCGTAATGAGGACGTTACATGCATTCGGGCTCGCTACGGAAATACCGCAAGCTGTACTTGTGCTGCCATCAATTCCACTTGTTCCACGGTTGGCGAAATAACGAATGGATGGAATGGGATCATACAACTGGCAATAACGCACGACGGAGCTATTCGCCATGTGCAGATGACAATTTTCAGGAATGTAATCCAACAGCGTTTCGAATACCGCCATGTCTGAGTACGGAATCGTTTCGAAAAATGCTGGAAGCTTATCTTGATTCAAGAAATCCTTTTGCTTCCATACCGACCCAAAATTAGAGACATTTCGATGTAAGTTCATCGAAACCAATAACTCCACAAAATCAGAAGGAGTCGTTTCGAAGGAATGCGTCAATTTTCGGTACGTATCCATTTCTGGGAACTCATGTCCCGCCTTCCAATGCGCTTTGATTGGAGCTTTGCGTAAAAACTGTTTGATGCGTTTCGAAACAATGGCGCCGCCCAAGGTAATGAGCAAGTCTGGTTGAAACTTCTCGATTTCCTCTTCTGAAATTCCTGCCAACGTGCGATCAATACAATGAACCCAACGCTGGTGCGTCAAATTGGAAGTATTCTCCACGAGAACAGCAATCGAGCTATCATTGCACAAATCGAACAATCCATTTTTGAGGGCGAGATCTCGATCATGCTGTCCCACCAAAATCATCTTCTTGGGAGAATCATTCCAAATTTTCGTCAGTCGCTCTTTCTCCTCCTCCGAAAGATGTAATCGCTCGTGGGCAAATTCAATCGGCTCTTCTCGTTCCCATTCTACTTCACGCGTTCCATACAATGGCTCTTCCAAAGGAAGGTTGAAATGAATCGGACCTCTCCACCCTTTCAGCGCTGCTTCAAAGGCTTTATTTACTTCAGAATGAATCTCCTGTGCATTTAATTCCTTCGAAATACGCACTTGATATCGAATATGATTCTCATAGACACCCTCTTGAACAATCGTTTGACCATCACCATGGTTTACCCATTCCGTTGGGCGATCAGCACTCATTACCACCAAAGGAATGGATTGATAATACGCTTCTGCCACGGCTGGATAGTAATTCAACATAGCCGATCCAGACGTACATACAACACCAACCGGAGCCTTCAATTGCAAAGCCATTCCCATGGCATAAAATGCAGCACTTCGTTCATCGTGTGCGACCAAGGTTTCAATGGCAGGATGCTCATCCAGCGCAATAACAATAGAGGAATTTCGAGATCCAGGAGAGCATACTACGTGCGTCATCCCGTTGCGAATACAGGAGTGAATAAATGTTGTTATGTGTTCTTTATCCGTTGTTGTAATTCGCATAATCTATCTATGAGACTACAAAGCTAGGAGTTTTCGAGGATGTTGAGCAGCGTTCTGGATTTATTTTCAGTTTC
>JBFHGY010000537.1:0-3017 GCA_041582905.1 Crocinitomicaceae bacterium
AATATCAACGTCCATCGACATGTTGATCATTTTTGCCACTAAGAATTCAGGATGCTCTTTAACGATGTTTTTCTGGTAGTCAATCACCCCTTGATTCTTATCCTTGATTTGCTTTGTCAGGATTTCGTGGCGATTTGAAGCTTTATCCGTCGTTTCCAACTCTTTTCGCATGACATCGATCTGCGCTCTCTCTTTACCAATGAAAGAAACATATTCCAAGAAGATTTTGTTTTCTTCTGACTTTTTCACCTTTGCATTTGGCATAGGGTTTTTCGCCGTCGATTCGATGTAGATATCTTCATCATTGTAGATGAATTCGAGTAATTGTTCTCCCGGCATGAACAAGGCTAAAATTCCTGCATCTTGCTTTGAACCGTCGAATTCAACGACTCCTTTTTTGACATCCGCTGTGTCTGCGTAGTACAATCCTTTACCGAAATAGCGCACCAAGTTTACCGTTGTATCGGGAAGACCAGAAATCTTAAACTTGATCGTTTGCGAAAAAGCGGCACTTGTTAAGGTCAAAAAAGTTGCAAGGAATAATAATCTCATGTTGACGTAATTTCTTTATTTAAAAGTATGCGGTTTTGCGATCAAAAATAATCCTCCGAAGTGGATTAACATTTCTTTAACGCTTAATATTCGTTAAAGATGCCTTTTTTGGCAGTAAAATAACTCGCTAGGGCAAAAATCCCATAGGCAAAAATCAACGCAATAATACTGGTCAATGTAATGGAAGTATCGATGCTTACTCCTCCAGAGGCAAAGATGCTATCGAGAAGTATTTTCAGAAGGACAAAGACACCAAATCCAGCAGCGGTAATGATTCCAAAGATTCGAACGAAGTACAAAAAGAACTTTCGGATGATTTTCTTGGGATGATGTCCTATGCGCATGAGTGTTCGCACTTCATAGGCGTTTTTCGACATGAGGAGCTGCATGAATTGAATGAGTACCAATCCAGACACCAACACGGCAATGATCGATATCGACATAATCACGATGAACAAGGTTCCTACGATACTCTTGAGTCGACCTACGACCATTTGTGAGTCGCGTGACTCTAGACCTCGTTCTTCTAGCATTTCTTCCACGAGTCCGAATTCATTTTTCTTACCTGAAATCAAGATCTGCGTAATTTTTTGAGGAGTTCCATCTGAAAAATTCTCCATTCCGTATTCCATGAATGATTGTGGGACAAGGATCGCAGAAACTTGATTGGTGAATCCAACTACACGACAATTCAGGTGTTCCGCTTTTTTTCCGTAGGAAAGCTTGAATTCACAGTTGATTTGCATGACTAAATCATCCGAAACTTGCGTCATTCCGCTCGCACTCATGAAGGTGTTGAGCATTACGAATAAATCTCGTGGCATGATCACCGGAACGTATTCGTCTCCTTTTTCCCACTTCCATTTGTCCGTTTTTACATCTAAAAAATTAGGATCAATGGTTTGAACAAATGCATCGGTTGAAAAAGGTGGAACTAATGGATCTTTTGTTCCGAACATGACTTTAAAGTTGTTCGATACTACGGGCTGAACATCTTTGATGAACGGCATGTCTTGCATTTTTTTTATCTCGCGCTCCGAAAAGTCCGTTGCTTTGATTCCAAGTGTTCCAGAGTTCGACACTTTTTTCTGGACGATAATCGTATTGGGTCCTAAAATATCGGCTCCCTCTCCAAATTCTTGCACTTTGATTAAGTAGTGAATGGAGGTAACAAGGAACGTCACGCCCAAAAATGAGCCAAATACAGCAATGATCAATTGCAGACGATCCTGATTTTTAAAAAGAAGTTTATCTAGCATATTATAGAAATAATTCTTGTTCAAATGAATATCCGTGACTATCTCCCAGAGTAGTCAATACAAAACCTGCACCTTGTTCTACCGTGCGTTCATGAATCATGTTCATGCAGCGTTCGGCGTTCGCTACGTCCAGGTGAGAATAGGGTTCGTCCATGATGAGCCACTTATATGGTTGTGCCATGGCGCGAACGATGGCTACACGTTGCTGTTGCCCCATCGATAATAGACCACACTCTTGATTCCACTTGTTATCAATTTCCAATTGTTCCAACATCTGTTTAAGCTCAACTTCTGTGTAAGTATCCGTCAAACTGTTCTTCAGACGTAGGTTTTCTGCCACGGAAAGTTTTGGGAACAATTGAAGATCTTGAAACACAACGGAAACTTGACTCGTTCGTACATCCGTCCAATCATCTGTTGAAAAGGATTTAATATCCCGATCTCCATATAAAATGGTTCCTGTATAATCTCTTCGCAGTCCAATGGTCGTTGTGGTGAAAGTCGTTTTTCCTTTCCCACTCGATGCGTTTAAAAGAATGCGTTTTCCTGATTCCAGAACAACATTATTTCCCCAGATGGAGTTCTCGCCATGGTTAATGGAGGCAAGTGGTTCTGGCATTATTTGGTTAAGTGTGATGTTCATTCGCTGGTTTTTTCAGTTAGATTTCAAGAATCATTCCAAGTTTTTTCTTTTTTGAGTTGATCGATGATCTTTGCCTTCATTTCATCAACGGTCGTGAAGGGAATCCAATGAGCTTCAGGATTTCGCTTCAGCCAGGTGATTTGTCGCTTTGCGTAGCGACGTGAATTCTGTTTGATCTGATCTACAGCTTCTTGCAAGGAGCATTCTCCATCGATGTAACGGAATAACTCTTTGTATCCAACCGTATTCATGGAGCTCAGGTGACGGTAGGGAAGAGCGGATTGTACTTCCTCGAGTAATCCTGCTTCCATCATTAAATCAACGCGTCGATTGATTCGGTCGTACAAAAACTCACGGTCGTGTTCGATCACAAAGCGATGCACTTCAAAAGGTCTTTTCTTTCCTTTGGATGTTCGAAGTTGAGAGTAAGGCTGATTGGTCAGGCGCATCACTTCAATAGCTCGAAGGACCCGAACGGGATTCTTACGATCTACTTGTTCATAGTAAACTGGGTCTTTCTCTTTGAGTTCTTCGAGGAGTTCGTTTAACCTTCCTTCGTTCAC
>JBFHGY010000538.1:0-3017 GCA_041582905.1 Crocinitomicaceae bacterium
ATTGAGCGGAGCCGAAATGTCCCATGTGTTAATAACTCAAAATTCTATTCCGCTCATCCCTCGGTTCATTAGCGCTAAGCGGAGTCCAATCCTTTGCTTTTTTCAATCATCCCACGGTCAAGCTTCAGTTGTAACATTTCGAGTAGTGATTTTGTTTTATTCGAAAGACATTTGATGCGACTTCTGCTATGTGTATTTCTTCTGATTGGCTTTTTTGCAAGTGCTCAAGATTCGACGCGTAGGGAGAAGAGTGCCAGTTCATTTGATGTGTTAGTGGGACAGAAGATTCTGTTGAATGAGGCATTGAATCGAAGTGTTGGAGACTTTCAAAATGCTCGTTTCGGTCAACCTATGATGTACATTGGAATTGGGATGACAAGCGTATTGATGATCAATCGGAAGTATTCTTTTCCTGCTCAACTCGCTTTTAGTCATTTGGTTCCTCAACCGATCGAATTGAATGATTCTATCTCGGGACGAATTTCGGGATTTAATATCAGCGTTCCCTTGGCGGGATATGATCCATTTCGTTATTCAAAAACGGTGGATGTGTTATTTGAAACAGGTTTTAATACGGGAAGAGTCCGACTGTTTGGCGACGCACGATTGGAACAGGTGAACGCTTATTTCGCTCCATTTGTGTCATTTTCACCACGAATTGTTCTAGGAAAAATTGCGGTTAGATGGAAACTGATGTTCGAATTTGATATGACGCGTTCAACATGGAGAAATGTCTGGTTTTCAAATTCGCCCAAAGTGGATTTAGGTCCAATGAAAAGCTCTGGTTTTTCTTCTTTCGTCTCGGTTGGCTGGGCGTGGGACTAGACGTTTCGGTCAATATTCAACTACTCTAATCGAAAATCGATATGAAAATGGTCGTCATGCAAAGAATTGATCAATGGAGTCAAGTTACGAACAACGTAAATTCCGCTTGTTTGTAATTTTTTGCCATGTTCAGTAGCGAATAGTTCATCCTTTAAGTCAGTATTGATAATCACCTTCTCAATGCTTAGTCCGTTTTCTTTCGCTGCCGCTTCAAGTTGTAAAATGTGCAACGCAATCGTGTTAAAGTCTAATTGGATACTTGCATCTTCCGAATAATTTCCTTCTTTATCGAAGGTCAACATATAATGTTGTGCACCAAGATTATCCAGCTTATAGTAAGGTTTTCCATCTTTCAATTTAGGCATCATGAAGTCTATGCTTAAGCCATTTTGATGCGTTCGATGTGGAAACAATTTCCCTCCATGCTTGTGAGAGCATTCCATCAAGCAAAAATGTCGACCAGGAAGAAGCTCGTCCATGGCATCGTAGGCATCCAGAATTGTGGCCAGTACTTTTTTATGCGTAAAACCTCGGTCCGCTAGATAGCTGGTCGTATCGAAGTAATGAAAGTTTTTTCCTGAAAACGGTACAATTCTTCCATTCACTAATTCACCCTTGGATACAGTTCCTTTCGAAATGGACGATGCATTAACAGTGTCGTTTAAATGGAAATGTTTATCTACTTCGGATAGAACATTTGTTTCTGTATTAGGAGTTGTTGTCTCTTCTTTTTCCAGTTGCGCGGAACAACTTCCAAGAGAGAAAAGAATAAGGAGTGCAGATATAAATTTCATGCGCTCCAATTACCAACAATTATTCCAATTTAACTTTTTTGCTTGACAGAAGGAAATTATTGCAGGATCAGCTTTTGCGAATGTTGCATTTGATTGTCTCGTATTGTCACAATGTACATTCCTTTTTCAATAGAAAGGTATTGCAAATTGATGTTGAAAGATGATTTTTCCGTTGACTCGGAGAAAACAACTTTTCCGGTAGAACTTAAAATTTCAATGCGTGTTGTTCCTTTTGTTTCGTATGCTAGAGTAATTTCTCCAGATGTCGATGTAGGATTTGGAAATATGGCGAAAGTTTCAGACGTTTTCTTCACAGAGACAGTTTCTGAACGAGACGATTGTCCGTCAAAATCAACTTGCTCAATGGCGTAGTAATTCATTCCGTCTTTGGCATTGTAGTCGGTAAAAGTATAGTCTTGACGTTCTGTGGTACTTCCAGCACCGTGAACGCTTCCAATTACTTCCCATTCGCTTGAAGCATTAAATTTCAAAATGTTAAAATGAGAATTGTTGTTTTCAGAAACAGTGAACCAATCAATTTCCGGAAATCCAGAGCTATTTAACGTAGCAGTTAATTCTCCCATTTCAACAGGTAGAATCACCAAATTACAAATGATGTTTGCTCCCAAGCAGTTTTCAAATCCAGGCATTCCTGTCGCGTTACCCGCCGAACACCATGCAACGGTTGGACTCCAAAATCCTTGATTCGACATGTTTCCAGAAGTTGAAGTGGCAGCACCAGAGCCAAGTACCTGTCCAGAGGAAAAATTACGCCAGTTTCCGCTGGTCGTAAAACAGCAAGTCCCACACAAGTTGAATTCTCCGTAATTGGAGATGTTTCCATTTTGAATATCTACTTTTCCAGAGTTTGTCGTATTGAATACCGCTCCTGGATTGATGGTGATGTTTCCTCCTGTCATTAGTAAGTACCCTCCATCAACGTTAACTGTTCCATGAATGTCCATTTGAGAACTAACAGTTAGAACAGAGGTGTTGAATTCTACTTCTGAATTTGCATCAATTTCCAGTTTGGTTACAGTGACGTTTCCATTCATAATAGCAACAGAGTTTTCAATTGAGAGAACAAATTGTCCAGAAAGGCTTGCCCCTGCGGAAACAGTGAGTGAGCTTCCATTTCCAATTGTGATGCCTTGACCAGAAGTGATATTATGGTTGATTATAATATTATCTCCGTTAGTTGGTATAGAGGGAGCGCAACCGCAAGGATTTACACCGTCCAAACTCCAAACATCGGTTGTGCTGGACCAATCGCCACTACTAATTGTTGTATAGGTTGCGGAAATTGAAAAAAGAGGGAGGAGTAAAAAAGAGAATAAAAGTATGTGTAGTTGTTTCGTAAGCATGTGTCGTTTTTAATTGATTCGCCATACATACGTC
>JBFHGY010000539.1:0-3012 GCA_041582905.1 Crocinitomicaceae bacterium
CACGACGTTCACCACGCTAAGTTGAACGGCAATTACGCTTCCACATTTCGGATTTGGGATCGCATCATGAACACACGTTTTAAAGAAAATTCCTCTGAATAAGCAATCCATCATAACGTTCCTTGGGAAACTTTTTCTGGTTTTTGCTCTTTTTACGATCTGGGGCTTCAGTGCAAATAGTACACATACCTTGACGGTGAAAGTAACACGGATCAAACATCAGCGAGGTACGGTGGAAATTGGTCTTTATGGAAAGGAGCATTGCTTCCCGAAGGTGGGGAAACAGTGTAAAAAAGGACGCGTAAAGGTAGAAGGAAACACTGTCGAATATCGTTTTACGGGACTTGAAAATGGAAGCTACGCCATCGCTACGTATCACGACGAAAACAACGATAAATCGTGCAATAAAAACTCTTTTGGAATACCGACGGAAGCCTACGCTTTTTCAAATAATGTGCGACCATTTTTAAGTGCTCCAGCGTTCAAATCATGTCGATTTTGGGTAACCGAAGATCGAACGATTTATATTCGAATGGTGTACTAAGGATTACCCTTCGACTAGCTCATGAACCAAGATTGAAAGATTCACTTCATTTAGAAAATGCAACTAATTTCGATACTCTTTTCCGTCGATATACAAGGTGAACGTGCTGTTAAACGACTCCAGCAAAACGGCATTTCCATGAACAGAAAATTGCACATTCTGCAAGGTTGTGAGAGTTTTCAGTTTTCCATCGATCAAGGCATCTACTCCACCCATGATATTTCTGAAAACAATCACATTATTCTTAAGTTCGTAATGGTTGACTTCAAACTTTGCTAATTCGATTTTTTGCCCATTGGCAAAGCCGTATGTAAATCCATTTTCCGTCCAAATTGCTACATCGTCAACCACATCATAGAAATCAGCTCCAAAATTTGTCAGTTTTTTCGTTGCTCCATCCTTGTAAATCATTAAATCGTTGTTGACGTTCTCATACACCACAAATCCACGACCTGTTTTGTACGAATTCATTCTGAAGTCTTCCACATCGAGGAACTGACCGTCTTCAAAAATGGCAAAGGTTCCATTCACAGGATCGTTAAATGCCAAAATATCCGTACCTGCGCTAAACGCGTACTTGTTGTGCCACACGTCTAACTCGTAAATCTGTCCGTTCCAAAACACTTTATTGAAGTTCCCATTATCCCGAAACGCCACAATATTTTCACCTACAACATCTGGCATTGCCACTGTTCCCGATGATTTATACAATTCGTAAACCTCTCCATCGTAATATGCATGCACCGAATTGAAACGCGTATCATTGAACACGATTATACTATCACGAAGAATGTATTTGTCCGCGAAATACGTCAAGGTGCGCATCTCTCCATCATCCCACATATTTAAGGTTGGACCGATTTTCCAAATCATCAAATGATCCGAAACTTCGTATTCCACCTGCACATTCGATATATCAACAGGCTTGGAACCATCGAAAACGCGCAAATTCCCTCTAAAATCAATGTATGCAACTACATCATCTCCCGTTTTGAACTCACGTACACGTTGAAATTCGATCTGACGAAAAAATCCGTCTTGATAGCTTTTAAAGAAGCCGCTAAAATCGATGAAAGGTACAACTTGCTGCGCTGAAGCTTGGAAAAACACCGTTGCAAAAAGGAAAAGGGTAAGAATATATCTCATGTTTCAAATTTAATCAAAATTCACGCCAGAGAATACTCCGTCCACGATTAACCTGATTTTGTGTTCATAACGAAATTCCCTTCGGGAAATTGCCACTCATCAAACCCAATGTCCAGTTGTACAAAATGGAATCAGGTTCGAACTATTCTCCTTAAATTGCGACAGATCAATAATTCTAGAATAATGAAATACATTCTTTTGTCAGGGATCTTCTCCATTTTGGCGAGCAATGCGATGAGCCAGCGCGAGATTGAATACCTTGAATACGACCTGGATAACGGAATTCACGTCATTCTCCACGAAGAACACGCAACGCCCATTGTTGCCGTTTCTGTTTTGTATCACGTAGGTTCGAAAAACGAACAACCCGACAGAACAGGATTCGCTCACTTCTTTGAACACTTATTGTTCGAAGGATCTGAAAACATCGGTCGCGGTGAATACAGTGAATTAGTCGAAAAAAACGGTGGAGCGCTCAACGCAAACACTTCTCAGGATCGTACCTATTACTACGAGATTCTTCCTTCCAATCAATTAGAATTGGGAATGTGGCTCGAAAGTGAGCGTATGCTTCACGCCAAAGTTGACATCGAAGGGATTGAAACGCAACGTAGCGTGGTAAAAGAGGAAAAACGTCAGCGTGTTGACAACCAACCTTATGCTTCTTTCATCACCGAGACCTTCTCTCGTATGTTCAAAGAACATCCATACAATTGGGTTCCAATCGGAAGTATGGAGCACTTAGATGCTGCTCAGGAAGAAGATTATGTCAATTTTTACCGAACATTCTACGTGCCTGCCAATGCTACGTTGTCAATTGCAGGAGACATCGATATCGAACAGACGAAAGCTTGGATTGACAAATACTTTGGATCTATTCCAAAAGGAGAAGCCATTAACGTGTATCGCGATGCCGAGAATTTATCTCCAGATGCATTCAAAGAGAAATACAACGTTGAATTGGACGTGCTTGATTTAAAGCATTTTTCAAAACAAAGTGATTCACAAGCGAATGAATTGGTGAAGAAGTATTCTGCCATGCCTATAGAAATTCCTCGACCAGAAAAGGCAACGGAACAATTGAATTCTGTAGTTAAGGACGTTGTGTATGACAACATTCAACTCCCTGCATTGTTCATGGCTTACCGCTTCCCGGATCAAGCTCACAAAGATTTTCATGCACTGGAAATGATGAACGATGTACTTTCTGGAGGAGCCAGTTCGCGCATCAACAAGAACTTGGTAGAAAAGCAACAAATTGCGCAATTCGCGTTCTCATTTGCTTACGGATTGGAAGATGCAGGAATGGGAATCTTTGCTGC
>JBFHGY010000540.1:0-3004 GCA_041582905.1 Crocinitomicaceae bacterium
ACGAAAGCTGGACGGCCTTTTTTTCCGTTCACAGTTGGCGTATCATCTCCTGATGAAAACATCCAAACGAGCAGTACCATAAAAATGATGGTTCCCACAAAAACCCCTATTTGCGTACTTCTATTCATTTACGGGATCTAGGGATTTGTAGTAATCTTGGAGCGTTGGACGCAACATTTCGAATATTTCCTGGTCAATTTCGTACTCACCATACCACACGAGGTCGTAGATCCGAACACACTCCATGAACACCAATTGATTCGGCTTTCCAGCCATTTCCATCACATAGTGATGATTCGTTTTTTCCTTTCTCCAGACGATCCAGGATTTGCGGATCAACTCTTTTAGAATGAATGTGAAATAAATACGCACACACTCGCGGTAATCTTCTCGCTCCATCGCTGCTTCGAGACGCAATTCGAGTTCCGTTTTGGTAATCACTTCTGGGTTCCAATCGTCTTCTACGTCAACAATTACCTTCTTATCAATCGGTTTTGCGTTCTTGAAGATGAAGTACAAAATAGTCACGACCAGAGCCGCAATCAAGATGAACAATAAGACCTTCCAAAAAGAAGAACTTACGCTTGGTGGATCGATATCTGGCGCATCAATATCTGGTGGATCAATGTCGAAATTAACGGGCGGTGGCGGTTGAACTCTAGGATCTGTTGGCAATGTTCCCGATCCTCCCCCACTGTTGTATCCTCTACGTCTGTTGCGATCTCTACGCACCCGTTGAGGAACATATCGGATTCCTTGTCTGCTGGAAGAACCTCCTGAACTATAGTTCTGTTCTTCTTGCATATCAGCTGGCGATGAACCATACCAATCCGAGGGACCTTTGTACCCACTTTTTTTCTCGTATTTCAGGTACTCGCGTTCCGTTTCCCAGGCCTTTGCTTTATCGTCTTGCGCATTCAGCGTGATGGGAAGCATCACCAAAAAGATATAGAGCAGGAATTTATTCAAAATCTACACTTGATTCTTTGGTTCTACTTCGCTTTCCGAATTTCTTGAACTCCTTCTTTAATCCTGTCGCTTCGGCGCGTTCACGCTCTGAATAACACCCGAAGGATGTCATGATGATCACCAAAGGCAAGAACATGATGATAAAAAGCACATACACCACTTGTCGCGTTACGTTCCCCCAGAAAATGTAATCAGCATCCATTGTGATGGCAATTCGTTTGACGAACTCCGCTACCAAATCGAGCAAATCGCTCATGACAGCAGGTGCTCCATTCCATCCATGAATACTAAAGACGGAAGCAATGGGTTGCATTAACAAGGTTACGAGTAACAGCAAAATGAGCAACATCAACAAGCTATTTCCGTAGTGTTGAGAGCTGTATTTGAATCCCTTTTTTAGACGCGCCCCGAACTTTGTGTCATCCAATCCAACCGCTGCGCTATTCAACAAGAACAAGGGAAATAAGAACATTGCGATCAGCAAAGCCCACCATGGAAGTGTAAACGCGAATAACAAAATGAAGAAGTTCGCTAACCAAATTCCAGCTCCCTTTTTCGCTGTGAACCGGAAGAAACTTTTCCATGAAAACGGTTCTCCAATCGTTTTAACGCTCCACAGAACGGCCGCAACGATCAAGGTGTAAATAATCGTCCAAGCGCCTATCGCTAACAGGTCAGACGCACTGTAATATCCGTATCCCATCATCAATTCGAATTGCGTCGCCCAATCGTACCAATGTTCGCGTTGCATCATATCCGGATGACTCATGTCTTGAAACGCCACAATTCCTCCAATCAAAGGAAAAACGATGAACATAATCACTTTCATGAATTTCCCAAATTGCAAACGATACATTCGGAATGAATCCGCCATGGTTTCACCAAAGGTTCGGATCTTGTCAAAATTAAAGGATGTCTTTGGTTTAAAGCTTCCCACTTGCTCTTCATGAACCAATTCTGGGTGCTTTCTCGCTACGTACATTGGATAAAACACGTAGTAAAAGAGAATCAATGCGAAGGAGAATAAAATCAATGCCCACTTCGACCAATCTGGTAAGTTCTGGTAATTGTGCGTTACGTAGCTTTCGAGGAATCCTGCTGCAATGATGAACGGCACCAAACTCATCATGATTTTCAATCCGCGCTTGGTCGATAACTGTAGTGACTGTAATCGTGTGTAACTCTTTGGGAAAAGCCAACCATTTCCGGCTGTGATTCCTGCTCCAGCTGCCAACACGATTGCAGAAATTTCGAAGGCTCCGTGAATCCAAATTCCGAGGAAGCTCGTAATCAGTAATCCTTTTGTATGGAAGAAATATTGGAACGTTCCGAGCATGACGCCATTGTAGAAAATCACCAGATGCGTTCCAAGCGTAAAGAAAAAGCCGAGGAAAAAGGTCAAAAACGCCACCTTCATGTTGTTGGTGGTGATGTCCATAAACATCTGGAGTTGACTATCTGTCATTCCATAAATCGCGAGCGGGTTTCCTTCCGCAATGTTTTGATTGGTTAATTCCACATATCCATCTCCCAACACTAAACGCGCAAAATCAGGATTGATGTGTGTACTCAAAACACCGATCAAGGTATATACGAGAAAGGAAATCAATGCGACAAGAAGACTTTTGCGTGCTCGATAGATTTCGAGTGGCAATGATGTCTTCCAAACGGTTAAAAATTTCTTGAGTGATTCTCCCTTTTGTTTGTGAACGCCTGTGTACACGCGTTGCGCAAGTTGATTGAGGTAAACACGTACCGTTCTTCGCTTGTAGAAGGTTTGAGCATAACTTAAATCGTCGGTGATATCCATGTACAAATCACTCAACTCTTCAGGGTCGTGCGATTTAGAATCGTACAACTGTTCAAAGCGATTCCACTTCTGTTTGTTTTGTTTTATAAAGGAAGTTTCTTTCAAATGTGTCTAATCGTTCCAGTTAGGGAAAGCTAAATATAAGAAGAGTTTGTAAAAATTGCGCCGCAGGGTGAACGATAGTTGAAAAATGTGGGGAATTGTCAGAAATTGTTCAATTGGAAG
>JBFHGY010000541.1:0-2995 GCA_041582905.1 Crocinitomicaceae bacterium
CTTTTTCAATCGGATGTTCAACATCTGGAATCAATTGAAATCTTCCGTTCGATAAATTCTCCGCAATAGCTTTCGATTCTTCTTCGGTAGACATATTATCCAAGCTCCCCAAAGTAATGAGTGTTTGAGTTGAAATAGTCGGTAAATACTTCTCCAACGGACGGTTCTGCCCCAAATCCAACATCATGTTTGCGGTATTCTTCACCACGTCTTTCCAATCCAACGGAGTATGAACACCTTCCAAAAACTGAGCAAATTTCGGTACCTTCTCCTCTATTTTGTCTGGATTCAGCTTTTTCACTTCTCTCTCCGCGAATTCTGAACTCCAGGCAAACTTCGTTCCGAGTGTCATAATGCGATCCACACGATTTGGATGCATTCCTGCCAGCAACAGCGCCACGTATCCTCCCATGCTATAACCAAAGATCGACACGCTATCCAATTGATGAGCGTCCAAATATTCCAACACATTCTCTACACAGTTCTCAATCAGAAAAGACCGATTGGACGGTCTACCTCCGTGCCCCTCAAACGAAAATGAATGAACATCAAAGGAATCGGAAAGTTCCTTTTTGAGTGAATTAAATTGTGCTTCGCTCCCAAGCGCTCCATGTAAAAGAAGAATTGAATGTTGTGACATGATTAGACTTTATTCTACGAATGTAGTCTTTTTGATAGAAGTAAAAGCAGTGCAAAAGGACGTTTTGACCACCGAAGGTCGCAACGGAGCTAACCTTTTACGACCTGAAAAAAGTGTTGGATCGCCACTGAAATTCATCAAAGTCTAAATCGTATTAACTACCTTTGCGGCATGTTGAAATCAATGACAGGCTTTGGAAAAGCCACAGGAACATTCCAAACGAAAAAAGTGTCGGTAGAAATCCGATCGCTTAACAGTAAATCCATCGATTTAAATGCACGCGTTGCGAGCCAATATCGTGAGGTTGAGCCAAATATCAGAAAGTTGGTAGCTAAAGAATTGAGCCGAGGAAAAGTGGATGTTTCTGTTTCGATTGATAGCATTGGAGACGAAAGCGCGACAAAGCTGAACTCAGGGTTGGCCAAGTCGTATTACGAAGATTTGAAATCCATCAACGAAGCCATTGGTGAAAAAACACAGGATTATTTGTCGCTTATCATGCGCATGCCTGATATCTACAACACCGAACGCGAGAGTTTATCCGATGAAGAAAAAACATGGGTGCTCAATTTGGTAAAAGAAGCAACAGACAAACTCAACGATTTCCGTCGTAAAGAGGGAGTGGAATTGGAGTCAGAATTTAACGACCGTATCGAAGAAATTCGAGGGTTTTTATCGGAGATTCCTCAATACGAAGACGAACGCATCCAAATCATTCGCGAACGGATGAAAAAAGGATTGGAGGAAATCGAATCGAAGAGTAGCTACGATGAAAACCGTTTCGAACAAGAAATGATTTACTACATCGAAAAACTGGACGTTTCAGAAGAAAAAATGCGCTTGTCGAATCACTTGGATTACTTCCAGGAAACCATGAAAACGGAAACGGCGGGTAAAAAACTCGGTTTCATCACCCAGGAAATTGGACGTGAAATCAATACGCTTGGAAGCAAGAGCAATCACGCAAAAATGCAGGTGCTCGTAATTGGAATGAAAGACAACCTTGAGAAAATAAAGGAGCAAATCCTAAACACTTTGTAGAATCTTCCGTAGGAACGAGTATGAAACCATTTGAAAACAAAGGGAAATGCATCATTTTTTCAGCACCATCGGGAGCTGGGAAAACCACCATTGTGCATGCACTTCTGGAAAAAAACCTTGGTCTCGAATTTTCTGTTTCTGCATGTAGCAGAGATCCACGCCCAAATGAAGTGCACGGAGAAGATTACTACTTTCTCGGTGTAGAGGGATTCAAAGAGAAAATCAACGAAGAAGCATTTATCGAATGGGAGGAAGTCTATTCCAACAATTTCTATGGAACATTGCGCTCCGAAATTGAACGCATTTGGTCGCAAGGCAAAACCGTTATTTTCGATGTGGATGTAATTGGAGGACTTTCACTCAAGCGTTTGTTCCTCGACGATGCCTTTGCTGTTTTTGTGCAGCCTCCGAGTTACGAGGAGTTGGAAAAGCGTTTGCGCGGTAGAAGTACCGAATCAGAAGACAAAATCGCTCAACGCATGGGCAAAGCCCGCAAAGAATTGTCATTTGCCAAGGAATTTGATATGGTGTTGATCAATGATAACCTCGATCAAGCCATCGAAACGGCAGCAGAAAAAGTTCGTGAATTTATCGCAGAAAAATGAAAGTTGGTTTGTACTTCGGGACGTTTAATCCGATTCACGTTGGACATTTGATCATCGCGAATTACATGACCGAACACGTCGATTTGGACCAAGTCTGGATTGTCGTTTCTCCGCAAAATCCACTCAAAAAGAAAAAAACCTTACTTCCAGACTATCACCGATTGGCATTGGTTCGCGCCGCTATCGAAGATGATCCCAAATTAACGGTCAGCGATATTGAGTTTCACTTGCCCATACCAAGTTATACCTCAACAACCTTAGCGTACCTCAAGGAAAAACATCCTGAACATGAGTTTTCGCTCATCATGGGAGAAGATAACTTGCGCACCTTCCACAAGTGGTACAACCACGAGTTGATCCTTGAAAACCATCAGTTGTATGTGTATCCACGCGTGATGACGGTTCAGGAACTCGCAGCACAAGAGGAAGGAAAAACGGATGAAAACGCCTTCGCGCAACACAAAAATGTTATTTTTTGCGAAGACGCTCCCATCATGAAAATCTCATCGAGCTTCGTACGAAAAGCCATTTCCGAAGGAAAAGACGTCCGCTATATGCTGACAGAACCTGTGCACAAATACGTGGAGGAGATGCATTTTTATGAGGATTAATCCACCACAATCTCCGCAAACACCATCGTTCCCGTAATTAACTGATCTTTTCCTGAAAGCAATTCTCCATGAACGCGAATGCTATTGCTTCCTGGATC
>JBFHGY010000542.1:0-2993 GCA_041582905.1 Crocinitomicaceae bacterium
AAATGTAAGAAAATTTTGATTTCTACAGCTACTCCTCAATAATAATTGCAACGTTATTTACATCTCCAGTGATGGGTGGAGAAAGCTTCACCACCTTTACACGCAGTGATTCAATACCATTTAGTTCTGATCTTAATCGATTCACGATCCGTTGCCCTACGTGTTCGATTAATTTTGAAGGAGTCGCCATTTCTTCTTCTACAATACGATTAACGGCAACGTAATCAATTGTTTGTGAAAGGTCATCGTCAATGGCGGCAACCGCGAAATTGGTTACCATACTGACATCAATAAGGTAGTGTCCACCAATGGCCGTTTCTTCCGGTAAACAGCCATGGTGTGCATAACACTTGATGCCATTAACTTCAATGGTATGTTTCATATTAGTCGTTTGAAACGAGCGTTTTCATGGCAGTTAGTCCTGCTTCAATTCGAGAAACACACTCTTCCTGACCTAAAAATTCGGCAATTTCGAACATGCTTGGACCCATACCTTTTCCCGTTACAAGTAAACGGAATAAAGGAAGAACAGCACCAATTCCTAATTCTTTAGAGGTAATGAACGCCTTGAATGTAGATTCGATAGTTGGAGCATCAAACGACTCAATGGAAGCCAGTTCTGTTTTCCATTCTGACATCAATTCGTCAGCTTGACCTTTCCACTTCTTACGTGTGGTTTTTTCATCGTATTCGGTAGGTGCATCAAACAGGAAAGACCCTTCTGTTAGGATGTCCTTTACGAATGTTGCACGCTCTTTCATCAAACGACAAATGGTTGTAAGACGTGTTTTATCGTAATCTTTATCTAAAATTTGCGATAAAAGACCAGCTAAATCTTCATCAGGAGTAGAGCGCAGATACTGTTGTTGGAACCAACGTGTTTTATCTGGATCGAATTTTGCTCCTGCTTTGGACACACGAGCAAGGCTAAATGACGCTACTAATTCATCGAGAGAAAAGATCTCTTGTGTCGTTCCAGGATTCCATCCTAAGAAGGCTAACATGTTGATAAACGCTCCAGAAAAATAACCTTGTTCACGGTATCCAGAGTACAATTCTCCTTCTTTGGTTGTCCAATTTGTTGGGAAAACAGGGAAACCTAAACGATCACCATCACGCTTGGAAAGTTTTCCATTTCCATCAGGCTTCAACAGAAGGGGAAGGTGTGCAAAAGTAGGAGCTTCCCATCCGAAGGCTTCATAAAGCATAATATGTAGTGGGGCAGAAGGTAACCATTCTTCACCTCGAATAACATGGCTAATTTCCATTGTATGATCATCCACAATATTCGCGAGGTGATAAGTTGGCATTCCATCAGACTTGAACAAAACTTTGTCATCCAAGTTGTTGGTATTAACAACGACCCAGCTACGAATAGCATCTTCAAAACGAATGTCTTTATTACGCGGCATTTTCATACGGATAACGTATGGTTCACCATCATCAATTCGACGTTGAACTTCATCTGCAGGTAGCGTAAGTGAGTTTTTCATCGATGTACGCGTCGTGCTGTTGTATTGCCAATTAGGCATTCCCATTTGCTTCGCTTGATCACGCATTTTATCCAAATCCTCAGCAGTATCAAACGCGATGTATGCGTGGCCGTTTTCTACAAGTTGATCGGCGTATGCACGGTACATGGATTTACGTTCGGATTGAACGTACGGACCGTATTCTCCACCTAGTCCAGGACCTTCTGTTGGCATGATTCCACACCATGCAAGCGCATCCATGATGTATTCTTGTGCACCAGGAACGAAACGTGTTTGATCCGTATCCTCAATACGAATAATAAAAGTTCCGCCATGTTTTTTGGCAAACAAGTAGTTGTACAAAGCGGTACGAACACCTCCAATGTGAAGAGGTCCAGTGGGGGACGGCGCAAATCGAACGCGAACAGGTCTATCAGACATATTTCAAATTGTTTTGTGTCCGCAAAGATAGAGAGAATACTTGTACTGTTGATGGTTTTGCCCAGTCTTGAACGCTTATGACTTTCATTTGTACTGTTGGAATAGGTGCTTTAACGTTTCTTTAGTAAGAATCAACACAATATGTCGTATTTTAGTTCACCAATCTATTTTTTATGAGTGCATTTGATCGCTTACTGGATCAGGTAGACGGTTTTATCCGGAAATTCTACAAGAATCAAATGATCAAGGGAATCTTCTTGTTCGTTGGTGTTTTGCTAGTAACCTACTTGTTGATCATTACCCTTGAGTATTTCGGACGGTTCAATTCTTACGTACGAGCATCGCTGTTTTTCGGTTTTCTTGGAGTAAATGGTTTTATACTTGGGAAATATCTGATTTCGCCCTTATTGAAGCTCAAGTCCTTCGGTAAGCGAATCAATCGTTATCAGGCATCAAAGATCATAGGATCGTTTTTCCCTGATATTTCAGATCGTTTATTGAATACGTTGCAGTTGAAGGATCAAATGGATGAGAATTCGGCTGACTACGAGTTGTTGAATGCGAGTGTTCAACAACGCAGTGCAAATTTGAGCATGGTTCCGTTTGCGAACGCAATAGATTTAGATGAAAACAAGAAACACTTGAAATGGACACTCCCGATTGTGGCGTTGTTTTTTGCGTTGCTTCTTTTTATTCCTGGAATGTTCAAGGATGGAACGGAGAGAGTAGTCCAGTTTTCGAAGGAATTTAAGATTCCACCGCCGTTCGAATTCTCTTTTAGTTCCGATAACAACAGCATTGAAGAAGGTCAAAACTTCCCTTTTGAGGTACGTTTAATAGGGGAGAGTATTCCTGATAAGGTTTATGTAAGATCGGCCAATGGACGCTCGCTATTAAAGCGTACAGCGAAGAATAAGTTTACCGGGGAATTAAGTCAACTGAGGGAAAACACCTCTTTGAGTTTTGAAGCGAATGTGGATGGAGAAGTGGTATCGAGTGAGACCTACTCAGTGAATGTGATTTCGAAAACGGCTATCGGAAAAATGCAAGCTACGCTTGTGTATCCCAGTTATTTGGGAT
>JBFHGY010000543.1:0-2987 GCA_041582905.1 Crocinitomicaceae bacterium
AAGGGAATGGGGAATAGAAACCCAATGATTCCTCAACTTATTTTGGATGAACTCAAGGATGAACCTGCGAAAAGAGACGAATTGGCGAAGCTCAATGAGCGAGTTGAGTTAGAGGTGATTGGAATTGGGGCATTCAATGACGCCGTACAAAGTAGTCAGTTGCGCATTAACGATCCAGAAACGACGCGAGAAGTGCTTTACCGTGGTTATCCGCATAAACTCATAATCCAATCCTATTTTGACTTTGATTCGCTTCAACCAATCGCAAGTAATGATCATCTCGATTGGAAAGTGACAAAAATGAATCCCAAAAAATGGGAATTGGAGCTCACGGTAAATGAAGATGCTCCCGAGATTGTTCATCTGTCCTTTTTAGGTTGGTCAAGAGGGAAAAGTCGCTTCATTTACACACATGCGTACCCAGTAGAAAGTTTGGGAAAACCTTCTGTGTATATCGGAACTCAGAAAATATCGAACACCGATTTGAGTGTCTTGAATGATGAAGATCTATTCACGAATCCGCACTTTACAGTAAAGTACGACACGTCGATTTATTACTTGAAGAAATCATTCGACATTGATTACATCTACTTGCAAGTTGGATCGCACAAATACATTGTAAAAGGTGGAAAGTTGTCAAAAAAGGTGATGAAATCCTTGAAGAGAGCGAAGTTCGAGACAAACATCTGGTTTGCAGCGGTCATTTACAATGAGGATGTCACGCTAATGATCGGTCAGGGCTACGACAAAAAAAGTGGTAAACGACAGTCTAAAAAGAAGTTCTATCCTGATTACATTGGTCGAAATCGGAAACGGTAGTGTAGCGAGTTTTGACTCAACACGTACAGCCTTATCCCTGCTTTTATCATCATAATCGCAGATCAATAATTAATTCATTGCTACTCGACACGTGCCCTAATATGAAAAAAATCAAGTTGGACTAATTCAATAGTTTTCGCGTGCTGGTCAAATTGAGAATAGACAGGACCAAAAAGGATAAGGGAATAATCGGTGGTTTGATCTTTAACGGCAAGACATCATGCGAAACTCCTGGGTGTAGATGAATGTACGTAGCAACAATCATCATCACAATAATGGAGAGATTCAGAAGGATGAAACCAGATTTCAATGTAGATGGTGATATTTTATTTCTATAGATAATCAGGAATAGAAGAAGAAATCCTGTTACAATTTCGCCAATTTGTCCAGCCCAATAACTCAGTGTGGGGAATGGAAGTTCACTCATGGATATTTGGGATTGATACCACATTTTAAACGGATCTAAAAACTTGAGTGCGCCAAAAGCAAACATGGATATACCCAAAAAAATGGATAGTATTTTTACATTCTTTTTCATATTATTCGATTTTGAGGACAAATATCGAACGAACTACAGTGTTGGTTTAGGACAAACCGATCGAAAACTAGGACTTCTTATTCAAATTGCTTTTTTGACGATACTCAGAAGGAGTAATCCCGTTTTTTGATTTAAAGACGCGCGAAAAATAAGCAGGATCGTCGAACCCTGAATCATAGGCAATTTCTGCTATACTGAGCGTTGTGACAAGAAGAAGTTCCCGTGATTTTTTGAGTTTTTGTGTGAGAAAATAGTCGCGAGGTGAAGTGTTGAAGATAGTTCTAAATTCTCGATTGAAA
Source organism: Crocinitomicaceae bacterium (assembly GCA_041582905.1). Classification (GTDB taxonomy): domain Bacteria; phylum Bacteroidota; class Bacteroidia; order Flavobacteriales_D; family Crocinitomicaceae; genus UBA4466. Next base: position 1,657 of record JBFHGY010000543.1, read on the forward strand.
GATGAGCTGCTCATATTGGCTAATGTCGCTAACTCCTTTACCGAAAGGGATGAGTACGTATGATGTTGGATGAATTTTTTGAAATTTAGCTTGTTTGGAGTGTAAATAGCAGAAAGAAAATCGTGGACGGTCGAGTAGTTACTAGTTTGAATCAAAATCAGAATGAGCTCCTTTATTTTTAAGGCGAGTAGATCATCGTTGATGAGAGAAGGGTGATCAAAATAAAACTCAATTGACTCAATAAACTTTGTGATGACTTCGGTTTTGGTCACAGAAACACCAGCCTGTCCAGTCTTTGGAGAAAGGATAGATTGTGGAATTTCATGAGCGTACAATTCTTTGATCACATTGGATGGTAGATGTATCGCTATAATTTCAACCGCTCCTGTGTTTTTTGCATGAATCCAATCGATGAAGTAGGAGCCGCAATTCAACAATATTGCATCATTTGCACTAAAATTTTGGGTGGATGTTGCTGTTGTGACACGGGTAGGTACTTCTTTCATGAAGAGAAAACACCCTTCGTCTTGAAACAATGCGTCATAGCGAAAGGGTAGTTGAACCCAAACCTTTTCGATCACAACAGTATCCTTGTAAGAAAATGACTTTCGGGAAAGTATCATAGATATTCCTTTCTGGTTTCGAAAATAAAAAGCATTTCCTACCGAAACTGATTTTGGTCATAGTTTTTCGGTAAACCGTTCTTTAATTTTATTCCATAATGAGTTCCATCACAAGGAATTCGAAACACAACGAATCATGAAAAATATCATCATACCCACAGATTTCTCAGAAAATGCAAAGATGGCTGCAGATTTTGCCATCAGTACGTTTAACGGTCCCGACACTGTTTTTTGGTTAACACATGTATACCGAATGCCGTATTCGGGAGCTGTAGTTTCCGTTGATCTTGATAACATGTTAAAGGAAGATCGCGAGAGTGAATTGAAGAATGAACTCAAAGCTTTTCGAGCAGAGTACCCTGAACTTCAGATTAAAGGTCATGCCATTCAAGGAATGTTCGTTGATGTAATCACGAAAATGGTGGCGAATGAAGATATAGACATGATCGTAATGGGAACCACGGGAGCTTCTGGGGCGAAAGGAGTGTTGCTTGGAAGTAATGCCGCCAATATTGTGAAGCATGCGCAGGTGCCCGTACTTTTATATCCGAAGGATTGTGGAGTAAATGCCATCTCAAATGTGGTCTTCGCTTCTGACCTGAAACACGTGAAGGGATATGAAACGTTTCAACCGATCCGACAAATTGTAAAAGATACAGGATCTAAATTGGATATTCTTCACCTAGAGAATTACGAAGAAGGGTTGAT
>JBFHGY010000544.1:0-2974 GCA_041582905.1 Crocinitomicaceae bacterium
AGATATAATGCGACCGTTACTCCCTCCCTTTTCTTCCTCAATCACAAGAATTGTATAGTCCTTATTGATTTTAAAACGCGTTAGAATACCTCCTTCTTCCGTTTCTTTGAAGGAGTACAATTTCAAGGAATCAACAACTTCAAAAGCATCGTTTAGCGTAAGTAAGAACATTTCAGATTGTCCTGATTCCATGTAGCCCGAGGCGATCAGTACTCGTGTTTCACCAACTGACTTTAGCCTTGCGAATTTCAACTCACTCAACTGATCAAGCTCTAAAATTGCACTAGCATGCTCCACTTCACTGAAATCAGGTAAATCCATAATGAAATCGTACGAATAGGATATCGGCAACGTAAGTAATTTAGTTTCTCCTATAATCCGCGAATAAACCGTTTCGTCGTTACCTTTATTCCCATTTCGAAATTCTAAATGCGACTCTGGATAAAACTTACTCGCGTACTTTTTCAACTCTCGCACTAAATTGGGAGCAAGGGTTTCGTCTATTATTGAACCGTCAGACTTTGCATAGATGTTCAACGTTTTCTTCGGAGGTACATCCAAAAGGTAGACTTCTTCATAAGTATCCGTTAACATTTCATTCGTCATCAACTGAACCTCGAATATCAATTCAATTTGGTGCGATTGATCTTTCGCTGAACTGCTTTTTTCCGAATAAATCATTGCACACCCCGAGCCGCAAGAAACGGTGAATCCGTTAATTTCGATTGAGTCTTCGACTACAATATTTACGATTTCTTCCTTTACGGTTTGCTTCGCATCTATGGTTTTCGCATCCGAATATTCGCAACCGAGAAGAAATAACGCTATGGCTATTAGCAGAAATCTATTGATTCGCATTCTTTGAATTGATTAGTGCCTGTCGAATTTCATCTGGCGTAATATGGGCTCTATTCAACCCATCTCCAGCGTAATAAGATTCTCCACCAGTGGCAGTTCTCCCCCTACTGATCGATCTTCCTGCTTCTACACCGATACTCGCCCATTCTTTCGCTGCTGCGTGCATTGCATCTTCAACTGAACCACTACCTTCAAGGAAGGCAATAATTGGAGGACGTTTTAGATCGATAAGGAACTCGTCGAATATTCTATCTTGCATTTCCTCATTCATTAGCTGACTCACATCCAACCCTAACCTTCTCACCGCTTCATCCAAAGTATCAGGAATGATCTGGTACCTTCCAACTGCAAAAACGTCTCGTCGATCTTGCATCTCCTGAATTTCTTGTATTGTTTTTTCTACCACGACAACATCTCGAACTTGTCTTAATCCTCCTAGCGTTTTATTACAGCGATTGTAGTCATTCTGAGATTCATTTTGAGCAATAAGATTTCCAAACTCACTATGAGACCATTTGTACGTATGTGCATCCGTAGTTGCGCCATCTTGTGAAGCATAATCACCCAAGCATGCGCATGTTTCCGCGTATCCTTCCGCATTTGCCAAATCACAAATTTTTTGTCCATACATCGCAGCTTCGGTATTCGCAAAAAACTCATCTTTCAGGTGAGTAATATTAAACTCTCGAACATCAAAATGGACCCATGTAGTCGCTCCCATACTCGTAGATTCAAGATAAAATATATCTTTTTCAGCTCTCCAATCCCACTTCGCTCCGAGGCATTTATTGAAAACCTCTGATCTTATTTTTTCAATATCTGCATTACTTCTCGTTCGGGTGCCATTTTTATTGAAAATAACATCTATAGCTTTTCCCATGTGGTTAGTAGAAGAGCGTCCACGTTGTTTGTTTCTTTCGTTACATCGGTATCCAGAACTTGAACTATTCACAGTATAAATTCCTCCTTCCTTCTTTGTAAGGTAAAACATGGCCGCTTTGTAAGCCCACAACAAACTTCGGTGAATACCTGGGTATTCGTATCTTCTTGATCTTTCTGCAATACCAGCGTCTTGTTTCTGCTCACTATACAATCCTTGACCAAATCCATCACACACGCCACATGGACATTTTAACTCATCCCAAACAAAGGTATAATTGTCCCCAAATTCGTCGATTGCTTTCAAGGTATCACCACAAATCCTTCCAGTTGGTTGGATTTCCATGTAATCTCTTTGAAACTGACGAATCATATTCGCCGTTCGTGCTGTAAAGTTCGTTGTTGGAACGTTTCCTCCAAATCCTGCTAATCGAATATTAATCTCTTGGATCAACTTTCCCTCTGCCCCCAAGCGAATACAACTTCTTCCTCCACATTCGGATGTAGCTGTTTCATCGCCTAAAATTACGGCGCTGTTATCAACCATCAACTTTACGACTCCCGCAGTTGCTCCAACCTTCAGCATTAGGGATAGCATACGTTTTGAATCACTCATGATTTCTAATTTTCAATGTTTTTATTGGGTGAAATTCGCTCTAGGGTACTCATTATCTCCCTCTTTCAGGTAGAAGAATTGCGTTTGCGCTTCTCCCTGGTACGATTCCCATCCAGCAGGAACCGTAAAATCTGCTTCTCCTTTTCCTTCGCCGTCTACTTTAATTTTGATCGTTTCAGAGAACTTCACATCGTCGGACGTATTCCCTTCACCTCGGAAATTATTGATGCTTACATCTTTCCAAATCTCGAATGTAATTTCTTCATCGACACGATTTCTACTGGTTATTTTGATCGTTACAGTATCCCCATATTTCACTCTTCCCGTATGGAGCTTCCCTCCACTTTCGTAAATTTTCACAGAAGTAATTTTCTTATCGGGCGTCACTTTCAAATAGTCTACCTTTTTACTGGAGTGATCCTTCCATAGAATGAATTCATTGCCAGAATCTGCATCTTGCTTTGTTCCTAACAAGTTGAAATCGAGTTTTTCAATTGTGAAATAGAACTCTTGATCACGCTCATCTAGGTAGGAGTATTCTGGCAATTTAAACTCTTGATTGATTACTCCTTCATTTGATGTAATCTCGATTTCCGTTCCCGCATTCTTAATTGGATCAGA
>JBFHGY010000545.1:0-2972 GCA_041582905.1 Crocinitomicaceae bacterium
GATGGGCGGAGCAATATTTGGAGCGTGTCGCTTCGATGGAAAGTCCTTCTTTTGGATTTCCGAACGTGAAATGACAGAAATGGATCCTGGTCCCGCCATGGGCATTCGTGCGATCGATCAAGATGCTCAAGGAAATTTCTACTTCGGAAGCAATGTCAATTCCAAATATCGTATGATTGAGAACGATGGGAAAGTTAGCTATCAAAAACTCAAAGGAGTTGACACGAGTGAAGACCCTGCTATCATGAGTGCGTGTATTTCAATGGTGATCGATCAGAATGACCACATTTGGATGGCGCATTACAAAGCTGGCGTGTGGAAATACGATGGTGAGAAGTTTACCCATTTTCCGATTCTATATGAAGGCGAAGAAGCGGAGTTATTTTCTACTTTCTTAGACAACAAAGGAACTGTTTGGCTGGGAACACACAATGCGGGAGCATTTTATTGGAACGGTGAGACATTTCAACAGTTTTAAGAAGACAATTGCTATCTTCATCCAATGGAAGAACCGATTGATCATAGAGCACGAAGAGAACGCACAACTCCAATGAAAATGGTAGAATGGTGGGAGAAAAAACGCTACCTCTACAACATCATTTTGATTGTTTTTCTCATTTTCACATTGATTTCGTTAACAGATCATTACGGGCTCATGCTCAGCATTTTTGGTGCCGTCATTCAAGCCATAGGTTTTGTGATCTTTGGAAACATTTTCTACACAATTGGGTGGGCTGGAGGTGTTTTGAGGCATTACTACTCTTCTGGTGATCCTTTGTCCAATTCAAGTCGATGGATACTCTTCGTTCTTGGATGCCTTTTCTCTATGATGGTGATTCACCTCAACTACATCTTCGCGACGGATGTACTTTTTGCTCATTAATCGAATTTGAATCCGTATCTTGTCACGATAATTTTTCGGTCAATTTTACGTTGACAGGAAAGTGTACTTCCAATCAAAAGAGAAACAGCAACATCTATGACATCATTTGCATTTCCCAACATCATGGCTGCGGTCATTCTTCAACCTGAGACATTCACAGGAGGGAAAACGCGTGAGCAAATTTTGGCTTTTCAAGCAGGATTGGAACTAAAAATGCAATTGGAAGATCGTTTTTCGGTGAAAGCGAGTGATCTACTTGCGAATCATCATAAAATTCAAGCAGACAAACGCGGATGGGTTGGACAAATTGAAGACTTCTCCCGCAAAAAAGGTGTTGAGTGGATTTCAGGATTCAAGCAAATCGGTATTGAAATCGTCTTGAATGAAATGAATGGACACCAACGCGAACAGTACGCTACATTTTTAAAACAGTACATCATTCAATTAGTAAAACAATTGACCACTGGAAGTCGGCAATTTGATTCAGCTTGGATTGATCAATGGCTTGGCATTGTGTTGCTTCATACTTCGTGGGGACGAAACATGTGGTCCTTGCACGAACTGCAATTGATTGATCAAATCGACGAAGAGATTAAGAAAATCAACGTGTTGAATTATCACAATCCGGCAGTTACTCCTGATTTAGACATTTTACGGTACCAGTTTGTCGGCCTGCACAAAGACAAAGAAGCGGATGTGGTGGAAAAGTAGATTTCACCGAATGAATTATCCTTACTTAAAAATAGCTTCACCCTACAATCACTATGGAAAATACGCCTTCTCAACAAGAAATCAACTACGCTGAACTCATCGATCGAATCAAAGCCGCATTTTCGGATATGATCGTGTTGGTGGTATTGATGTATACCGTTACGATGATTTTCTCTTCCATGGAAAACATTCCCGTAGAAGCTAGAATTGCCGCATTTATTGGAATTTTCGTTCTCTACGAACCGCTGTTCATTTCTGTTTTCGGCGGAACCATCGGACACTTTGTTAACGGACTGCGCGTAAAACGTTCAAAGAATTATCAAAAGAACATCCTCTTTCCGTGGGCGCTCGTTCGCTACGCCGCAAAAATCTTTCTGGGAGTTATCTCCTTGTTCACCATTTCCTCCAACTATGAAGGAAAGGCAATTCATGATATGATTGTGAATTCTGTTGTATTGAAGAAATAAAAAACCCGTACAGTTCGTTAATTGAAGCCTCAATTAACACGTTTAGGATTGCCGAGATGGTCTGAATTCTGCTGTTTGGATTACTCCTTTACGCTATGCGTTGCAGCCTTTCATCGTATCTCTGAGACGTTCCTTAAGATTTTTTTCCTAAGCTTCAAATTTACCTGTACGGGCCCTCTTTCGAGTAGACAAGCCGTTCCAACTCTGTGGATGTTGTCGTAGTGTAAAGGTACGAAAGATTGAGATTTCAAACAACATAGTCCATGTGAATCATAAGAAATAAACTATTTTGGTCTCGATGATATTCGCACCCTTTCACGCTGAATGTCTGTAAACCAATGTACAAATCATACTGATCGATGAAAACTAGCCATTTCCTTTTCTTCATTTTATTGGGTACAAGCCTGATCGCATGCTCCACCTGGAAGAACAACACGACACCAACTGTTGCCGATACTCCAGGAACCATCCAATTGAATGATACCCTGTTTTGCGATGAATCAGAAGCAACGAATTTCAATTGGTTAGAGTATTTATATTGGCTCAGTATCGCGCATGGGGAAGATTCACCTGAATATCAAAATGCCTTACCACTTGAAGGAATTTGGTCTGAACAAATATGTTTAACGGCATACAAAGAAGAATACTGGAGAAAACGCTCTTTTGCCTCTTACCCCATTGTTGGAATCACTCAGGAACAGGCAGAAAACTATTCAAAGTGGCGTTCCGATCGCGTATTTGAATACTATTTGATCAAGAATGAATACATGGATTTCAACCTTCCAGATTCGGTTCCTCCGGGTTATCAATATTTCTCCATTCAAGGCTATTTCGATGGTTCCTTCGAGCCACTCTATTTGAAAGATGCCCCCAACAAACCTTTTATTCGAGATACGACCCTACTCTATCCA
>JBFHGY010000546.1:0-2954 GCA_041582905.1 Crocinitomicaceae bacterium
ATAGACCCAGATAAGATTACGGAGAATCCGAGTTCGCTGGAATATCCGCATCATGCAGGATCAGCGATTGTAAAGCCTGAAGATCAGGGGCGCGTAAAAGGTAATGCCATTGCTGCAATGGAACACCAAACGGACATGCAATTGAGTCAGATTTATCAGCAGATGCAATTATTGGCAGATCAAGCGAAACAACTCAATGACCGAAAGGTGATTTCTGAAATCATTTATGGGGCCGAGATGCGTTTTGAACCGCTCATTAACCATGTCTATCATCTGTATGAAAAAGAAGATACTTCGTATTTGTTGTCGTTAATTGCGCCCGATCAATGGGGTCGATCTAAAAAAAGCTTTGAGTTTGTGGCAACAGTGCGTCTTCTTGCTGATCACACGTGGGACATCCTCGAGAAAAATGAGGACTTTGATTTTGGAAACAAAAACTAGTCATTGAATACAAGGACAACCTGTCTCTGATGAAACCTTTTACATTTTTCCTACTTTACTTTCTATCAGCGATTGCTTTCGCCCAAGATTCGACACGTACGGAAGAGATTGAAGCCCGTTATTATTCGGACAAAATTGCCGTTAGTGTATTTGACAAGTCTCTTTCTGATTCTTTAAAATTTGGGAACAAACTTCATCCTTCACAACTCTACTCCATCTGTGGTTCATTCTATCGAGATAGCATGCTAAACGAAGCGGCTGTTGTGTACTTCATTGCAAAAAGTCGTTATTCGTTTTACAACAAAACCAATCCAAACTACGAGGCGAGTGGCGACGGAGCATTGGCAGGTAGCTTTTCATCCATTTTTGGTTCAGCCCTCACTCCCTACCTTCAAGAAAACCTAGATAACTTCGGTGAGGTGTTAAAATTCTGTGCTTCGTGGTACAAGGAGAACGAATATTTCTATTTCGACCACCCAGAAAATGATTCGCTGTATCAGCTTCAAACAAACGCCATGTACGAATTCAGCGAAACGCTTTTACATCATCCTGAAGAGTACATTCAGGAGTTAGAAAAGAAGCGAAAAGAGTTTGAAGAGCTCATGAAAGAGCTTGAAAAGGAACTCAACGAAGAAGAATTTGATGACATGCCTAGCGAGAACTGAACATCATCATTTCCAATGATTTCCATAAACTAGAAAAGGAGCGCATAGCACTCCTTCCCTTATTCTTGTTACGATTCGTGTTACTTACACACTTCGTCTCCTAATTTGATCATTTCATTCAGAACGCGATCACCTTTTCGTTTCGTGAAAATCTTCGCCAAGTTCAACAAGATGCGTGCGATGGGCCACCATCCGCAATATTTGTTTTTGAATGCTTCGATGTCTGGATTTGAGAAATCTTCCTCTTCCGCATTTTCGAAAATTCCACCTGCGGTCAAATCGTTGTTAATCATATCACCAATTGCTTTCGCATTGTGCAGGTTCAGGGAGTTTGATTTGAGCATTTCGAGCTCTTGAGCTGATAAAGCCATAATTGATAGTGTTTAAATTAGATACTAAATTTACGAGATTGATCGGAGGATGTCAATAAAAACAAATGAAAGAGAAGGAAAACTCATTCGATATCTCATCTATTGGATAAACTTTTCGCTATCTTTTAAGACATTTAAATGCACCATTCTCAAGACGTTGTACAATGAACTCAATTTTGAATTTCTTCGCTTTAATGCTTATCGCTCATTCATCTTGGAGTCAACAAGTACGTCTAGACAGTGTTTGCTTGAATTTGACCGAACAAAGCTTTTCCTTACATCAGCTCTACTCTGACACAAACTTCTTAATCCCCATACCACAATCAAATAAAGAGAAAAAGGGCATTTCCTTGAAATTTGAAGCGGTTGACTCCAACTATTTTATCCTGACAAGTTCTTGGTTGGTCAATGACACAGTTTTTGAACCGAAGAAAAGTCACGGAAGACAACGAGAGTTAATTTTGACAGGTACAGACTATGTCCTTGGTAACAAACTCACCATCCTAAACAATTCCGACAGTGCTATTATCGTCTCAATTGAGGATCGTCAGCTTATTTTAATTCAGGAAGCAATGACACCAGAAGGCGAATGGAAACCCATCGAGTTTTTCATACACAGTGATTGCGGAAATAGTTATTCAGACTTTCGTATTCCATCAAAGATGTCTTATGAGATATCGGTAGCAAAATACGCTGGTGCATTTGAAACAAGTATACGCGTACTTGCACTAATCGACCAGCAAGCGTATACGAGCAATGAGATTCGTGGACGAGTCAATTTAGAGCAATTTACGGTCTCTAATCTCATCAAACATGAAAGCTACATGCGCGATTACTTATTCTTACCCAATTCATACACTGAATGATACGTTTCTTTATCCTCATTTTAGGACTTTCAGTCAATACTTGCTTCGCTCAAAACTCTCAAACCTTATTTTCACGCACCAATTTTGATGCATGGAAAAGTGAATACAGCGACAGTACCTATCAAGTATATGTTGACTTGTTCAAGGCTAGCCAATTGTATGTGGACAATAAAGATTTCTACGAGGAAGGATACCTGGAACAACACATCACATTGATGGATTTCGACCGAGATGGATTGGACGATATTGTCTTTGAGGGATTCCTGAATGGAGGAGAATCTGAGCATGTTGTCTTTCTTCATCGCTCTCTCTTTGGTTTGGAGAAGATTTTTGACGTGATGGGATATGTTGTGGAAGTCTCACATCCATCCGCTTCAAACTTACAACTGACCATTAAACACTATGGTTGTTGCGACAATGTGATAACGAATATTGAGCAATATACCCTCGTTGATTTGGACAATCAGCCGTCTTTTACGTTGATTGGGAAATATGCCTTTGTTGACCATGTGTCTGCTATTTTCCCCACTTCATTCTTCCAAAGTCCCATTCAATTTGAAACAACCCAACCCGCCTATTCGCTTCGATTTATGCCGGAGATTAATGATTCG
>JBFHGY010000547.1:0-2949 GCA_041582905.1 Crocinitomicaceae bacterium
ACGGGTGTGGTACTGAACTTTACAGGAAATATAAAATTGATTATTAACTACTGGGATTTGAGTGCGTTCGATCGGAAACAGTTCGAGCGATTCGTGTCCAGACTTCATATCCATGAATTATGATAAATGACGAAAACCCGATGCAAGAGCATCAAGATAATAGCGGTGCGGGAAATTCTGAAAATTCTGGGAATCAGGATCATTCAAGTTACATGCCGTCAAGCACACCGAATACGCCCGAAATGCCTTCAACACCAGATGTTCCACCGATTGGATCAGAAACTCCTACACCGGAAGCTGCGCCAGTGCCAGATCCTGTTGAGTCTAGACCTCAACCTTCTCAGTATGGATTCGAACGTCAAAACGCGGAATTGCTGTGGGTAGCTCAAAAGGTAAACGATGTACGAAATGAACTTGCAAAATACATCATCGGTCAATCAGAAATGGTGGATTTATTGATGACGGGAATCTTTTCGAACGGACATATCTTATTGGAAGGAGCACCAGGTGTAGCAAAAACGTTGTCAGCGAAAGTACTATCGAAATCCTTGAATGTGGATTTCTCCAGAATTCAGTTCACACCCGATATGATGCCATCGGATGTATTGGGAACATCGGTTTTCAATATGAAAGAGTCATCGTTCTCGTTCAAGAAAGGACCAATCTTTTCGAACATTGTATTGATTGATGAAATCAACCGTGCCCCAGCGAAAACGCAAGCCGCTTTGTTTGAGGTAATGGAAGAGCGACAAATTACTTACGACGGTCAAAAGTACCCAATGGAGTTCCCATTCTTGGTGATTGCTACGCAAAACCCGATCGATCAAGAAGGAACATACAATTTGCCAGAAGCACAACTTGACCGCTTCTTGTTCAAAATCAAAGTGGGATATCCTGAGTTGCATGAAGAAGAACAAATCCTTCAGCGCTACAAAAACAACATCAAAACGCCATCCTTGGATGATATTTCGGCTGTCTTCTCATCAGAAGAAATCGCAAAAATTCAATCGGCGGTAGAAAAGGTAATTGTTGAGGATAACCTAGTGAAATATATTGCTGCGGTAACACATAAAACACGTAATCATGGTAAGATTTTCTTAGGAGGATCACCGCGTGCGTCATTGGCAATTATTCGTTCTGCTAAAGCAATTGCTGCAATTAGAGGACGAGATTTCGTTACGCCAGAAGATATTCAGTTCGTGGCTGTTCATGTGTTGAATCACCGTTTGATTCTTACGCCAGAGGCAGAAATGGAAGGAACGCAAGTGGAGGAAGTAATTGAGGAAATCATCAAGACAATCGAAGTTCCACGTTAATCAATGAACAACTGATTTGAAGGTTTTATCTAACATATATCTCACTCGTTGGTTTTTCGTGATTTTCGCGGGAATCATCCTGTTGTACGTTACGGCGTACGTCATTCCGTCATTTGCCTTTATTGGTCACGTGGCCTTGGCATCACTGTTTGGATTGACCTTGCTCGATATTTTGCTCGTATTCTCCAATAAAGAACCGCTCAAAGTAGAAAGAGATGTACAGGAACGGTTGAATTTGGGAGATATAAATCCAGTAAAACTGACGATTACCAATTTGAGTTCCCAACCGATTAACTTTTCTATGATTGAGGGTTACCCTGTCGAAATGCAGGATCGAGCTTCAGTGTTGAAAGGAACCTTGTTGGGAAATGCGTCCAAAACCTTTGATTATACCTTTGTTCCGAAATCACGAGGAACCTTTGAGTTTGGCGATGTGTTCATCATCATCCGCTCGTTGTTCTTCATGGCTTCGCGAAGAATTGACCTCTCCTTATCGCAATCGGTAGATGTCTACCCGTCGGTGCTTCAAATGAAGAAGTATGAGTTACTGGTGTTCCAACAGCAAAAGACAAGCACAGGGATCAAGCGCATTCGTCGACTGGGGAACAACAGCGAGTTCGAGCAGATCAAAAATTACGTGCAGGGAGATGAAATCCGCACCATCAACTGGAAAGCGACCAGTAGACGAAATGAGTTAATGGTCAATCAATACCAAGAGGAAAAGTCTCAAAGTGTTTACTGTATTTTGGATAAAAGTCGAAGCATGCAAATGGAGTTCGATGATTTATCCATGCTCGATTACTCCATCAATTCGGCATTGGTATTTTCGAACATTGCCCTTCGCAAAGGAGACAAAGCTGGACTGATTACCTATTCGGATAAAATCGGAACCATGCTCGCAGCGGATAAGTCTACGGGACAAATGCGCCGCATTCAAGAGGCACTGTTCAACCAGAAAACGCATTACAAAGAAGGAAACTACGAGGTGTTATACAACTCGATTCGCCGAACAATTAAGCAGCGATCACTTTTGATGTTGTTCACCAATTTCGAAACAGAATTTTCGATGCGCCGGGCCTTACCAATGTTGCGTAGACTCAACCAAAAGCACGTACTCGTGGTTGTTTTCTTCCAGAACAGTGAATTGCAAGAGTTGGCGTACAAACCATCGAAATCCATTCAGGAGGTGTACCAATCGACGGTGGCGGAACGCATGATTTCATTGAAGTCGAAGATGGCGCGAGAATTACGTCAAAATGGAATACAAGCGGTATTGACGCTTCCGGAAGATCTTTCCATCAATACGATCAATAAGTATTTGGAGTTGAAAGCAAAAGGAGCGCTGTAACTCTGACTTTGGATATTCGTTACTTTTTCAATATGTGGCGTTTACGTAGTAACACGATAAATTTGAACATGAAATATCCGATTCTTTCCTTTCTATTTTTGATGGTAGTCATTGCCTTTTCAGGATGTGCGCAATCAGAAGGCTCTGAAGACTCTACACTGCAAGTACTCGCCGAAACACCGCAAATTCCGCTACTCGAACAAGTAAAGTCGAATAATTATTCAGGAAAAGACCTAGAGATTCACATTGATAAATCAGCATACGTGTTACAGGTTTTTCATAAGG
>JBFHGY010000548.1:0-2943 GCA_041582905.1 Crocinitomicaceae bacterium
ACAAGCGCAAGTGGACGAAACATATACTGGAACGGTAAACCCTGGGCAGCAAGTAAACTATACGTTTACAACGCCTGTATCCGTTTCCACAACGGGTAATTACACCCTAACATGTACGGCAACCGTTTCAGGAGATGGTTACGCTGGAAACAATGATCAAGTATTGAACATTTATGTTCAAGCAACAGCGACAGCAACACCTTCTGTTGAGGACTTTGAAGCTGCTGGATTCTTGCCAAACGGTTGGTCATTGGGCAACCCTGACAATGGCGACACTTGGGAAGAAGTAAATACTGTTGGCTCAAATGGGAGCAATACCGATGCCGCATTCGTCAACAACTATGCGTACAATGATCCCGGACAAGAAGATTACTTCGAAACAGAAATTTTCTACGTAGACGGAGGTTTGGCGACTTTATCCTTCGACCTTGCGAAGGTTCAGTATTCTGCAACGTACAGCGACAGTTTGGCTGTTCAAATTTCTAACGATTGTGGAGCTACATGGACAACCATTTATGGTAAGGCAGGTTCGGATTTAGAAACAGCCGCAACAGCTACTTCAAACTGGGACCCAACTTCTGCCAATGATTGGAGAAATGAAACAGTAGACATTTCGAGTTACTTGGGAGATGACGTTTCATTCCGATTCATCAACATTACAGGATACGGAAACTCAACATTTGTCGACAACATTAATGTGATGAGTGACTTGTCGATCGGTGAAAATGACCAAATTCATTTTAGCATCTATCCAAATCCGACGAATGGAACGGCGATTTTGGCCATTTCTGATGAGTTAAGTCAGGATGCCCGAGTAGAAATTACTAATCAAGTGGGACAGGTTGTTCAAACAATTGATCGCAACGACTTCACACAAGGAGGTGTCGCTCTCGATCTTTCACCTTACCAAAGAGGTATTTACTTCGTAACGGTATACGCGAATGACTTGAAAACGACCAAGCGCATCGTGAAGAACTAGAATAGAACGTGACTAAAAGCAAAAGCCCTGAGATAAATGATTATCTCAGGGCTTTTTTATTATTGAGCTTAATGCTTTTTATCGAAGAACCTTTTCCGTTGTTCCGTCTGAATAGCAATGGAATACAAAACCTTTGTAGTATTCATCTACTTCCTTTCCGAGAAGGTCAACCGTTTTTACCAATGTTCGCGGTGTTGAACTATTATCGAAAGACAACGGTCCATAAGAAGCTGCCTGTCCGTCGAAATCAACTTGCATAATTCTGTAGTAATTGATTCCTTCTTCAGGCTCGGCATCTGTTACAGAGTAACTCAAAACATCTGTTGATGTTCCTGCCCCCGGCAAACGAACCATTTCCGTCCAATTTTCAGCATCTATTGATCGAAAAACGGCGAAATAATCATTGTTGCTTTCAAAGGAAGTTTTCCATGTGATTACATTCAACCCATCTCGTTGTTCCCCTTCTAAATCAATCATCCCAATTGGTAGAATAATTGGACAAATCGAAGATGCTACACACTTGTTTCCGTTGTACCAACATGCCCCATTTCCTAAACAGATTGGAACACACCCGTTTGTAGAGCCTGGATAAACCTGACACTGACCCGGTCCGGTACATAAAAAGTTAGAACCGTTGGGCTGAGCACCACACGCGGAGAAAAATGCTCCACTACAGTTGGGATAAAGAATACATTGCTTGACACCTGCGGCATCGAGCCATACGCATGCACATTGAGCTTGTGAGTTTTGAGGGATCGTCAGGAATAGGAGTAAAAATAACGACGACGAAACACCTAAATTTCGTAGTAATTTCATGGGAGTCAATTAGTTTAATCGGTTCAAAATTAACTATATATAAGACGATGATCACACACAATGGTGGTCGAAATGTGCAATTATTCGACAGAGCTATACTATTATCCAACCAACGGGTTAAATATCTCGACGAATAGATTTAATCCCAAGTCGTTCTACATCCTTTCTGCTCAAAGTATCTTGAAAAACTCTATTTTTAGTCAAAACGAATCGATCAAGCCTAACATTACGCTATGATGAATTTAAAAAAATGGTATAGTATACCTGGTGTTGTTCTCGCAATCGCCTTCTTGATATTTGCCTTTATAATGGTAAACAAAAGTGTGGAAGCTTCGCACGAGTTTAAAGTTGAGAAAAATAAAATATCGGAAATCCTAAACTTCAAAGATCGTTTGCTTTCTTTCCGAGATTGGGTGTTTACAGAAACCGCTTGGGAAGAGAAGCGTGTGAAATATGAAGAGACTTTAGAACGCGCAGATGTCCATTACCAGGAAGCAATTACCTACGGACATTATCTGTTGATTGGTTGCTTGATTTTCTTTCTTGCCGTTGTTCTGTTGTACGCTCGAAAACGCATTTATTTCGGGATTACTTTAGGGCTTTCTGCCATAGGAATTGCTCTTCTTGCGCAAGGTGTGATGAATCCCATTTTGGAAATGGGTGCCTTCGAAGAAGACATGACATTTAAAATATACGTGAAGCCGAAGGATATTCCTTACTACATGGAAACCATCGACATGATGAAATCAGCGGAGGATGTAGGGAAAAATGCACTTGGTAATTTTAAAATTGAAGAGTGGATACCAGATGAAATTAACGAATACACCGAAGGGTTCACAGAGACAATCACTAAATACGCTGAGGAAATCACATCTGATGCTGCAGAATATGCTCAGCCAACGCTCAATACCATTTCGGATTTTATGGAGGAAAATGCTGACAAAGAATTCGGAAAAGATCAAGTTTTCAAAGGAAAGACCTACTTCTATTATCAGAACAAAGGAATCATGGACGTTATCAAACTTCTTTGGAGCAATAACAATAAACCCGTTGCACTCGCCATTGGCACATTCAGTGTGCTTGTCCCGCTGATTAAACTTTTGTTCTCGTTGATCATTCTCTTGTTTCCAATCACACGAGCAAAGACC
>JBFHGY010000549.1:0-2941 GCA_041582905.1 Crocinitomicaceae bacterium
ACAAACCTGGAGAAACGGACGGAAAAGCCACTGGACTATTTGCCTCGGAAATGACCGTTCCGTACTATGAATTTACGGGAGCTAACATGGAAGTAGATGTCGCCAGCATGAAAGGAGGTCCCATTCCCATCGATCCGCAGTCTTTCAAGCGGTATATCCGATCTACCTCCGATGAAAAGTACTTGAAAGATGACGTATTACAAGGAAAAGTATGCAACTCTCTACCTGTTGAAAAAGTTGACTTTACTGACTATGATGTCGTATTTTTTTCTGGTGGATGGGGCGCTGCATATGACTTAGGGCAATCCGATACACTCGCAAAGAAAGTATCAAACGCCTATTATCATTCAGACGTCATCTTTGGGAGTGTATGCCACGGTGCTTTGGCTTTTGTCTCGGCTGAGGACACTACAGGGCAGCCGCTCATCAAGGGGCGAACAATGACAGGTGTAACGCAAAAACAATTGGATCAGCTACATATTGATTTTACACCTTTGCACCCTGAGGAAGAACTCAAAAAGTCTGGCGCAAACTATCGTGCAAAATCAGGGAAGCGAGATATTTTCGAAACCCTTACCGTTGTGGACCAGGAAAATCGCTTTGTCACTGGACAAAATCAAAATTCGGGGCATGAAACTGCTCAGAAAATAATGGAACTTCTGGAAAAAGAGAGATAGTATCGGATCATTAGCTGATCCACAAAACGGTTTTCAAGCGACAAGAATTCGTTATCTTGTACCCCTCATCTAACCTTTCATTTGAAAAGCTCAATCAACATATCAGCGTATTTTTCCTACTCCATTCAAGAACTTCATGAGTTAATCACGAGTGGTCGCATCACTTCTTACGAATTGGTGCAAGCTTCTCTCAACCGCCTAGAAAAGCTCAACCCTACACTCAATGCTATAATATTGGTGAATAGGGAAAACGCCTTAAACTCAGCGAAACAGGCCGATTTTGACATTTCCAAGGGAAAAATATGTGGAATTCTCCACGGTATTCCCATCACAGTGAAAGACAATATAGAAGTGAAAGGATTACCTACAACAGCTGGATTTGCTCCTTTCAAAGACCATCTTTCCACGGAAGATGCTGATCTCGTTCAGCAATTAAAAAAGGCTGGAGCAATTATCCTTGGAAAAACGAATCTTCCTGCACTGACGTACGATCTGCAAACCAACAACTCACTTTTCGGAAGAACCAATAATCCGTGGGATACGAGTCGTACTCCTGGAGGAAGTAGCGGTGGTTGTGCAGCTTCCATCGCATCAGGAATTTCCCACTTATCCTTTTGCAACGACTCAGGAGGATCTATCCGAATTCCAGCCCATTTTTGCGGTGTATATGGTTTCAAAGCCTCTCAAAATACCATCAATACGAAAGGGATTGTAACACAGATCAAAAAGAAGGCAACACCACTCAAGATGCGTACACTCCTCTCAGCAGGCGTATTGGGACGAAGCATGAGTGACCTAAAAACTGCGGTTCAAATCGTTGGATCAACTACTGAATCTTTGATTCGGAACTCGTCAAACTCCTCTCCTCTATCGCTTCTTTGGATAGATGAATGGGAAGGATTTGAAGTAGATGGTAACATCAAGCGCGCAATGACAGAACTCCATGATCGTCTCACCCAAGGAGGAATTCAGATCAAGCGTTTAGCTCCTGATCAATTCGATTTTATGCAGACCATTCGTCTGTGGGGACATCTTTCCAATTATGAAACAGGAGGTGAACTTCCTGCTGTTGCTCGGTATGCGGGACATTTTGTGATGAAGCCTAAGTACTCCAAAATTCCCATGTACACCGACTTACTGAAACCCATCAACAAAACAAAATACCGAAAGCTTCGTCGCGAACACGAGACATTGAAAGCACAATTCGAAGCACTTTTGGAACCTCACGATGGCTTGATCCTTCCCGCCTCATCTGTATTAGCTTTTCCTCATCAAGAACCTGATAGAAAATTGGGACATGTAGGGATTTACACCACGCCTTTGGCTGTCAACGAGAAAGACATCCATTATGCCATGGCTACGCAAAGTTATGCGCTGCCTTTTAATGTGTTAGAGTCACCTGTAGTCACTTTACCTATCGGATTATCAAACGATCGATTACCCATTGGAGTTCAAATTGTTGGAAAGAAGAATTTGGACCTGGATATACTAGAAGTTGCCACACGTTTGGATGCATTGATTCCCCCGATTGGAATGCCTCCGCTTTAGTTTTTTCGAGCTTTCATCACCCAATAAAGACCTTTCGCGTTGGAAATCATTTCAGAAATCATCAATTGAATGGTGATGTGCTCCAAAAAAGCAAGAATTCCCCAAATCAACATGAAATAGTAAAACGCTGTAACGAATCCGTAGGAAAACAAAACGATGAAGAAAATACCTTGAATGTATCCACCAATTTTCCACGAATACAGATGAAAGCTCGGCATTCGACCGAATTTCAACAAAGCCAATATGTGCGCAAAGAGAAACAGCCCGATAAAAATGGAAAAGGAAACGATATGTGGTAGGAAATCCGCTGACTTGAAGAGATAAATTCCCAAAAACACCAGGATGTACGTTCCAAAATCGGCAATGGAATCGATTTTCGCCCCAATTTTCGTTTGAAGGTTAAAGGTTCGAGCGATCAGACCATCCAAAATATCCGTAATGAAGTTCACCAGAAGCAACCAAAAAAAGAGGCGTTCATGCCCTTGAATGGCAATCCATGCGATTACTGGAAACATGAGCAAACGATAAATCGATAGAATGTTGGGAATATTTAGTGGTATGGACATTCTTTTTTCATGGTTTTCCGCCTAAAAATACTAAATTTAAATCTACGATGGGTTTTCATTCTACTTGCTGCTGACTCACATGAATACTCATTTTTTTTGTCCTATCACTGATGAATTATATTGATATATCAATTCTTGCGATTAGTCTTA
>JBFHGY010000550.1:0-2932 GCA_041582905.1 Crocinitomicaceae bacterium
ATTTACATCTTCACGCCAAAAGGAGATCTACGCGTCCTTCCAACAGGTGCAACGATTCTAGATTTCGCCTACGATATTCACACGCAAATTGGAGATACTTGTATCGGTGCCAAGGTGAATAACCGATTGGTTCCATTGAGTTATCAATTGCAAAGTGGAGATCAGGTAGACATAATCACTTCATCCAAACAGAAGCCAAACGAGGAATGGTTGAAGTTTGTGGTTACGGCACGTGCTCGTCAGAAAATCAAATCTTCTCTAAATGAAGAGTTGAAGCGCATTGCCATGGATGGAAAAGAAATCCTAGATCGAAAATTCCGTCAGCACAACATTCGCTACGTTTCAGAGAATATTTCTATCCTGGAGCGCTACTTTAAAGTTCCTTCAGCGACAGAACTGTATTTCCGAATTGCCAAAGGAAAGATTGACCTCACGAAGTTGCGCGAGATCGAAAACGTGGGAGGAATTCTTCAACCAGAAAAACCAAAGTCAACCCGAAAGAAATCGAAAGAAATCTATTCGAAAGTTGATAAAAAGGAAGATACGATTGTTATTGGAGATGATTTCAAAAACATCGATTACACGCTTTCTCAATGCTGTAATCCGATTCCAGGAGATAAAGTATTTGGATTTGTGACAATCAATGATGGAATTAAGATTCACCGTTACAACTGTCCGAATGCAGAGCATCTCATGTCTAAAATGGCGTACCGTTGCTTGAAGGCGAAATGGAAAGACACGGAGATTAAGGAAAACATTGCAGCCATTACTGTCCATGGAATTGACCGATTGGGAATTGTGAATCAATTGACGCAAATTCTATCTAATGAAGACGGAATTAACATGCGCTCTATTTCCTTTGAAACGAATGATGGAATCTTCGAAGGTCGAATGACAGTACTCGTTTATGATACAGAACACTTGAGTAACTTGATGGAAAAACTCGGACAGGTGGAAGGTGTTCAGCGTGTTGAACGCACGAGTAAGGCGGAAGGATAATTCCCTGAATATCAACTATAGTTTAGTGCTTTTGCCTTTTGTTTGAGGATTTTTCTAGCTCAAAGCGTGAATCCTATTTGCCTACTAGGTATAAATATGTACAAAGCACGTAAATTCCCCTTGTTTTCCAATTTGTGCGTTTTTGCGCTGAACCAAAGTGTTTCATCTTCAGATATTTGTGATGTAGATCAAACGGAGATTCGATTAAGTAGCTACCGCATCCATCGATCTACGGCGGAATCCGAAAAGCCACTATTTAAAGAGTAGGAAGACGAAATACAAATAATTATGTCAACGTATACAATTGATATCCCAGCTGGGCCACTATGGAACAATGAGGATGCAAAAGAAAAAGCGCCAAAAGTAGCAGCAGCGCATCAAGGAAAATGGAATGGACAATGGAAAACAGTTGTTCCAAGTGAAATGAGTGTAATCGGAGTTGAGTTACAAGTGGAAAACACAGGTGCTCACTCGTTTAAAACAAACGTTCTCGCGGGTCCATTATGGAGTAACGATGAAGCTCAAAAAGTTGGTCCTGCGATTGCAGCATCATACGGAGCTACGTTCACTGGACAGTGGAAAACAATCACGGAAGGTGTAATGAGCGTAATCGAAATCGAGTACAAGTACTAATTCGACAAGCTGTTAATTGCTTTTACCTTGCTGAATTCGGTTTGAGTAGGGTAGAGGCAATTTTTAGTTTTGAGAATAATATTCGAAGGTGAATCGTTCTGATTTCTTACTTCGGTATGCTATTAGTTCCATGGATTTCGGAAGCCTGTTTGAGAAATAAGCTATATTGGTTTCTCCTGTTTCCACAATTCCATGATCGTCTACTGGCGATCCCCATTGAATTATCTTCACGAGTTGATTTTGATCATTGTATTCAAAGGTTTTCATGTCGAAAATCCCGTATCCATCCTGGATAAGCTGTCCATCGAAATTATACACTTTATACGTATGTATATTTTCGTCGAGTTCGTAGGAGTACTTTCCATTTAACTGATTGTTAATCATTCGCTCTTTGAAATCCAGATAGGCTTCGCGTGTTTTGAGGAGATATATCGAATCTTCCAAGTCGCCATAATTGGCATAGCAACTACCTTCCGTTTGCGTACGCGTTTTCCGAATGGAATCGGTTTTGATTAAGGTATAATAGGCAGTAACTTCATCCATTCTGCCTTCCTTACTGTACGTAACAAATTCAGAATAACGCAAAGAATCACCAGAAGAGGTGTATTTTGAAAGATGTTTTCTCGAACGCTTGGAAGGAAGCGAGGTTTCTGTCTCGTACACCCAAAAGGTATTACCTTTTTCCATCACTTCATATTCTGTCGTTTCAAAAAGTTCCTTTCCCAAATTGTAGCTTTCGACTAAGTAGCGATTGCTATCGAGGTAAATCCATCTCTTTTCCAATTGAATGAGGGTTGAATCCTCCTTGGAGTAGCGTCGGAACAAAGTTTCTCTTCCTAAAGAATCGAACTCGGTTTGTAGGCGCGAAAAATCCCAACGAAGAGGAACAATTACTTCGATAACATTCCCGTGCGCGTCGTAACGCTTAATTTCATGTGTATACGAAGTATCTTCATCATGAAAAGTGACAATGAGATTGGTAACTCCTAACTCGGAAACTCTCGCTTCGATAATGGAATCAATGATTTCACCGTTGTGCGAAAAGGCAATGTTCGAGAGGCCAAACGCAAGAATAATCAGGAATACGCTCAGCCTTGACATAACGACTAGATCTTATTTCTTCTTATCCAACTCTTTGCGCAGTGCACTTTCGCTAAACGCATTCGCATCAATTCCATCTGAGAAATAACGTTCATTTCCATTCCACAAGTACACAACTCCAGGCGTATCTTTACTCATTCCAAGAAGTTCCCAGAAACTCACGATGTCCATCACTTGATGAGAATATTGGGCTCCAGCA
>JBFHGY010000551.1:0-2922 GCA_041582905.1 Crocinitomicaceae bacterium
AAAAAAACGGGAAGTGAAATTCAATCACTCCCCGAAATCCATTTGTTTTCGATGACTTATCTATCGATAGGAGGTAATGTTTCTCCTAACCATTTGTAAAATTCACTGTGCCAAATCAAGCTGTTCTGGTAATCAAGAACCCAGTGATTTTCTTCAGGGAAGTACAATAACTTACTTCGTAATCCTTGTAATTGTGCCGCTTGGAATGCCTCCAAACCTTGACCAATCGGAACACGGAAATCCTTTCCTCCCTGAATAATTAAAATAGGAGCGTTCCATTTGTGCACATGTTCAACCGGATTGAAAGGACCATAAGCATTGTCTACATCTTTATTTCCTTTTTCCCAGTACGGACCACCTAGATCCCAATTCACGAAGAACAATTCTTCAGTTGTTCCATACATACTTTTCCAGTTGAAAATTCCGTCGTGCGCCACAAAAGTCTTGAATCGGTTGTTATGACGGGAAGCAAGGTAGAAAGCAGAGTATCCTCCGTAACTAGCTCCGATACATCCGAGTCGCTTTTTATCGACATAATCTTCCTTGGCTAAATCATCAATCGCTGATAGATAATCGTCCATGTTTTGTCCACCGTAGTCTTTCGAAATTTGCTCGTTCCATTCTACACCATATCCTGGCATTCCTCTTCGGTTTGGAGCGATGATGATGTATCCATGCGATGCCATCAATTGGAAATTCCAGCGGTAAGAGTAGAATTGGCTCAATGCTCCTTGCGGTCCACCTTGGCAATACAATAAAGTTGGGTATTTCTTGTTTGGATCAAAATTCGGCGGGTAGATTACCCAACACAACATATCCTTTCCATCAGTTGTTTTTACCATGCGCTTCTCAACCTTGCTCAACTCGATGCTGTTGTAGAAATCGGTATTCGCTTGCGTTAACTGGTGCATTTCACCTGTTTTCAAGTTTACGCTGTACAATTCAGGAGCATGATTCATGTCTCTTCGTGAAACAACCATCGTATTTTTGTTGTGTCCAACCAATCCATTCACATCAAATTGACCTGAAGTAATTTGTGTTGGAAGTTCCAATTTATCCGCTGATTTTGGTAATGGAACACTAAACAGTTGAACGGTTCCATTCACAGGTGCATTGAAGTAAATAGTATTTCCATCATTCGACCACAAAAAGCTATTAACAGTTCCGTCCCAAGCAGCAGTGAGGTTCACCGGAATAGAATCAATCATAATCATGATGTCGTTTTTATCCGACTCATAACCATCGCGCTTCATTTGAAGCCAAGCCAATCGAGCTTTTGATGAGAATTGAGGACTGGTGTCGTAACCTAAGTTTCCTTCGGTAACATTCGTCGTTTTTCCTGTTTCTACATCGTATTCGTAGATGTCCGTATTCGTACTCACGGCATATTCTGTTCCGTACTTCTTTTTAGTCACGTAGAAGATTTTGTGATCTTTTGGACACCAAACGTAATCTTCCGATCCTCCGAAAGGTTTCGTTGGACAATCGTATGGCTCATCAAGCATAATGTCTACGCTTTTTTCGCGACCAGAAGTAGGTTCTACAATCAAGTGACTGTACGCTCCGTCTTCCCATTGATCCCAATGACGGTAGTTCAGTTGATCGTAAATCATCATGTTGGATTCTTTCAACTCAGGATAGAAATCCGTTCCGAAAACCTTCTTCAGCTTCACATCTTGCACCGTTATTTTGTAGCGACCATCTGGAGAAACATCGTGATCGTGAAGGTATTCGGATGGGTCTTTAATTTGAAAAGGACGACCTCCGTCAAAACCGATGGTGTAGTATTCTGTTGATTTTGTATTTGTTGCAACATCTACCTTACTCACTGCGTATACTACCTTTGAACCATCTTTTGAGATTCCTAAAGGACTCACGCGGTTGAGTTCAATAAGTTGTTGAGGTGTAATTCCTGATTGTGAAAATCCGATGAATGCCGTCAGTAAAAGGACAGCACTTGAAATGTATTTGATCATTGTTAACGCTTAATTTTTTTCTACCGAAAGATACACATAGATTTGCAAACTAAAGGAAGCAACTGAGGCTTACCCGTATATCCGATGAGAAAACTCTTTTTAAAATACCGCTTTCAGCTTCTTTTGGGACTTATCTGGCTGTTGGTGCGCACTGTGATCGATCCAATGGGCGAATTCACGATTAATGACGATTGGGCGTATACGCATAATACGCATGCGCTCTCAGAAGAGGGAATTTACTCTTTCTCGTATTGGCCAGCCATGACATTGGTCGCTCAAACGTGGTGGGGTGTGCTGTTTAGCAAACTTTTCGGATTCTCGCTTTTCAATTTGAGGATGGCAACGATGGCAATGGGTATCATTGGATCTTTGTTCTTTTTTGCGCTACTCAAACGGGAAACAGATAATGCTAAGCTCTCATTTTTGATGACGGTTGCGCTTGTTGCAAATCCGTTTTTCATGTCACTTTCGTTTACCTACATGACGGAAGTTTATTACCTCACATTTGCTGGAATCTCGTTCTATTTCTTTTCACGTGTGCTCCGAAACGAGAAATGGATTGATTGGATTTTCATTTTGATTTTTGTCGTGCTGACAGTACTTGTTCGTCAAACAGGGCTAATTTTCAGTATTGCATTTGCCATTGCTTATTTGTTGGCAAAACCTGTCAATATTCGACGAGCGTTGTTGTCAATTTTTCCGCTTGTTTCTGCTTTCGTGACGCTTCAGGTGTACAAACATCTTCGACTAGAAGTAGATCCAACTTTGGGTAGTTTGAGCGAAGTGGGAGATCTGTTCCGAGCGATATCAGATATTTCTTGGTCATTTATTGTCGAACGGGTTGGATTGATCTTCCTCTACCTCGGACTCATGCTTACTCCTGTCTCGGTGTTGTTGTTCTCTCGTTTGAAAGAGCCATTGAGCAAGAAAAAAGTGGTGTATATTG
>JBFHGY010000552.1:0-2917 GCA_041582905.1 Crocinitomicaceae bacterium
AAATGGCATAAATTATCAGATCAACAAACAGAATAAGCGCATTCCAGAAGAGCAACTTCGCACCACCCAAAGTAGAGAAGATTTCGATATTCCGCCTCCACCACCTGCTAGCATGAGTTATTCTGAAAGAAGAAAAAGACAGAAACTTTCAAACTGGTCAATCCTAAAAAAAGACGATCAAGTAGGAATTTTAGAAGACAGTGCAGTACTCGTTGCCCCCCAATACGATGAACTCATTGTCTCTGAGTTTAAGATCATTTTGGCAAAAAAGGGGAATCATTCCAGCATTATCGATTCAACGGGAAAGTTAGTCGCGGAATTGTCAAATGTTCAACTTTCTCCTTTCTATCCCCTGAATCAGAATAACACCAAGAACCATGAGGTTGTGCAGTTGTCATACTCTCCCGCTTCTACCCAAGGTGAACTCATTCCATTCTCGGAAAATTTATTTTTCACTTGGATCAATTCCAATGAGAAAAGGGAAGCAAAAATCAAGGATCGTGGCTACTATCTCTATGAAGAATTGAATCAACACCCCATTTTTAAAGGTGGACATTCACTGATGCAACCTTACATCGAGCAGGAAATGAAGTTCCCCAAAAAAGCGAAAAAGCTGAAACAAAGTGCAGTGGTTTACGCAAGGTGCATGATAGAAACCGATGGAAGTATTTCATCTATTCATATCGACGACCCGAATGTTGCATCGTACTTTGCAAAAGAAGCCCGACGAATACTAACGAACTTCCCACCTCTCATCCCCGCAAAAACCTTCAAGAATATTGCCGTTCGAACCGAAATCATCATTCCTATCTTTTTTGATTACCACAAAAGATTTGAACATAACGAATAACCGAACTACACGATGGAATTGATTATTGGAACTATCAGTATTGTTTCGCTCCTATTCTCCATAGGTTTGTTCGCAAAAATGAAACGAAGGAGTGCAACGCTTTTTGGTGTTCTGTTGTTTCTGTCCATTTCATTTACGTACATCCGTGTGTACTTCATTGCTATCAGTAATTGGGAAATAATCGATCGATTGAATCCCTTTTTATACTCTTACCTTTTGCTCTTTCTTCCTCTGATCTATCTCTACGTAAACCGTGTATTGGATCGGAAAACGCGCTACATTCTACACTTACTCCCCTTTTTCGTTCACTTTGTCTTTCAATGCCTACGTTTCACGCCACTTTCTGAATTTGAAGCCTATCACAGCATTTCAAACCTGTTCAAATTTATCTTTCTTGCCCAAGCAGTTCTCTATGGCATTCTGCTAATTCGTCGTTTAAAGGAAAATGATCACCGCATACAAAACCAGTATTCGAATCTGGCGGGACTTCAACTGAATTGGATGAAATCCATTCTCTTTGCCATCTTTAGTTGTGGCGCAATTTGGCTGATCTCTTGGATGAGTCTCCTGATTGGAGGAATCAAGACGATCGAACTAGGTTTTCTCCACGTCTTTGTCCTGTTGATCATCTTTTTCCTTTACAATGGAATGTACACGCAACGCCCCGTCATTGACTTCATCCAAGAAGAAGAAGAAGAAGAGAAAACGCATCAATCAAGTATTAGTTTGGCGGAAGTATCACGTCGCATGGAGGAAGAAACGCTCTATCGAAACCCTGAACTAAACCTTAAAAAGCTCGCCGAACACCTTTCGGTTCCGATGCGGGAGGTTTCGCAAGTCATTAATCGCGAAGGAGAAACCAATTTTCATTCCTACGTGAACTCATTTCGCTTAACACATATACAAACCGACTTACTCGACCCTTCCAAAGAGCAATGGACCATACTCGCTCTTGCTCTCGATGCAGGTTTCAACTCAAAGTCAACCTTTAATGCTGTTTTTCGGAAAGAAGTTGGAATGACACCGTTAGAATTCAAAAAAGCAGGTAAACTCACAAAAAAAGAATAAAATTCGCCTTGAAAACCGTAATTTTGCCGACCAATTAACTCGAAAAGAGAGCTTCATTTTTTACGCTACACGCATGGATACGATAAAAACCACGAACCGACTACTCCTAATCATTGTAATTCCGTTGATTTTTTGGTTGTTGAAAACGCTAGATTTCATTTTCGTTCCGTTGGTCATGTCCATGTTCATCTCCTTGTTATTCTTGCCGCTCATGCGTTGGTTTAAGAATAAGAAAATACCCATGAGTGTTTCCATTGTGACAATCATCATCATCATGGGAATTGCCTTGAAATTGGGTGGTGAAGTAGTGAAGTTATCCAGTCAGGAAATTCTGTCTGCTGATCAAGAATTCATGGAGAAAGCGGAAACAAAACTCACGAACGTAATTGCCACAATTGAAGGTTTTTTCGGGATTGAGCGAACGGCAGATGAAGGCGTTTTAGGGTTTTACTTCCAAGGAAAATCACTGGATAGTTTCGGGTCAACGTTTAAGGGAATTCAATCGGGAATCTCTACGGCACTTATGACATTGTTCTTCGTGATTCTCCTGTTGACTGAATCCATCAATTTGGAGACGATCATGAGTAAAACGCTCTTCAAACAACGGTATGCATCCATCAAAACCTTTGCAAAAATTGAGAATGACATCCTCAAATTCGTAAAAGTGAAATTTGTCGTGAGTTTCCTCACAGGTGTAGGATTTACCATTGCGTGTTATTCATTCGGTGTGAGTTTTCCCATTTTCTGGGGATTATTTGCCTTCCTGATCAACTTTGTTCAGATGATTGGCTCCGTCATTTCAGTAGTGTTACTTTCCCTGTTTGCTCTCGTCGAATTGGACTCCACCGGAACGCTCCTATTTTTCATTTTGGCAATTACCGCCGTTCAAGTGTTATTTGGAGGAATCATCGAGCCTGTTATGATGGGACGAACCTTCTCCGTGAACATTATCACTGTATTGGTGATGTTAATGTTGTGGGGATTCATTTGGGGAGTACC
>JBFHGY010000553.1:0-2914 GCA_041582905.1 Crocinitomicaceae bacterium
AACAAACAGAAAGGAAAAATAAAAGGAAATGTATTCTCATAAAGTCGACTTATTGAACGTCTAAATTAGCTAATTTTGCCCTATGAGAATTGATATTTTGACCATCTTACCGGACTTACTTCAAGGACCGTTTTCGGATTCCATCATGAAACGCGCCCAAGAAAAAGGACATTTGGAGTTACATCTTCACAACATTCGTGACTACTCTACTTCGAAACAAAAAAACGTAGATGATTACCAATATGGAGGTGGAGCAGGAATGGTAATGTTGATTGAACCCATTTCTCTTCTCATCGAAAAACTGAAAGCGGAGCGCACCTACGACGAGATTATTTACATGACTCCCGATGGCGAGGTATTGGAACAATCGATTTGTAATGACCTTAGTTTAAAAGGGAATTTGATGATCTTGTGTGGACACTACAAAGGTGTAGATGACCGCATTCGCCAACATTACATTACGAAGGAAATTTCCATTGGATCGTATGTACTTTCTGGAGGTGAACTTGGTGCTGCTGTGTTGGTAGATAGTGTTGTTCGACTCATTCCAGGAGTACTCAACGACGAAACATCTGCCCTTACGGATAGTTTTCAAGACGATTTGTTAGCTCCTCCAGTATATTCACGTCCTGCTGAATTCAACGGAATGAAAGTTCCAGATGTATTGCTCTCAGGAGATTTTGGAAAGATTGAAGAGTGGCGATATGAGCAATCGTTAGAACGAACGAAACAACGACGGCCTGACTTGTTGAAGGATGAGTAGGTGGGAATACCGATGGCTTCGGCTCCATTTCGACAGGCTCAATGCGACGCGCTCAGCCACCGGTGTTTAGCTCAGCCGCCGGTTAGTAAATGAAATAAATTAAAAGGAAGGATGATTGATTTAACGAAACAAATTGAAACCTTAAGAAACGGAGGAATTTTGCTGTATCCTACGGATACGATTTGGGGAATTGGTTGTGACGCTACTGATGATGATGCCTGTAAGCGAATCACAGAATTAAAAGGTCGATCCGATGACAAGAGTTTTGTTTTACTAGCGGATGGATTTCCAATGATTGAACGTTACATTCCAGAGTTTCCTGAGGTGTGTTACGATCTTGCCGACTTGGCCACCAAGCCCTTGACCATCATTTATCCAAATGCAAAAGATCTCGCTCCTTCTGTTTTGGCGAATGACGGTTCGGTTGGTATTCGCATTACAACGGATCCCGTTTGTTTAAAGTTGATCCGATCTATCCGCAAACCCTTGGTCAGTACTTCTGCTAATTTAACGGGAGAACCTTCTCCTACGGAGTTTGCCGACATTCACACAAAGATCAAGGAAGGTGTTGACAGCATTGTGGAAGATCGCTTGACAGAAAAACGACTGAAGGCTTCTCAGATTATAAAAATTGGATTGGGCGGACAAGTCACGATTATTCGGAAGTAAATCAAATTCCGAGGTAGCCCTTCAACAAACGATTAAATTCATTTGCCTTATTCATATTCGGCATGTGCCCACCACCTTTAATGATATCGAGCGTAGCTTTTTTATTCAAATGCTCCCAAAAACGTTGTCCACGTTCGGGTGGAATTAACTGATCGTACTCTCCCCAAAACAAGTGAACAGGCATCTTAAACTTGTATTCGTGTTGCTCGTATTCCTCCCGAATATTCATTAATGACTCGACAATTTGTCGTTTATCCTCAAAGTTGCTTGCATATAGTTCATCATGGAATTTAGGCATGGTAAAAGCAGGAGGAACAATCCCCTTTTCCCCAAAAGATGCCGCAATAAGTTTCTTCAAGCCTTCATGCGAATCCGGAACGAAAAACTCTGGGATACTTGGTACATCAAACAACTTTTTTATCCGTTCTGTATCACTTTCGTATACATACTTGATCGCTGCATCCACCAAAAACAATTGTTCAACCTGCTCTGGAAAATTATTGGCTATCTCTCCTGAAATCAGCCCACCATAGGAAGCGCCCATTAAATGGTATTTCGCAATTCCGAGTTCGTGTACAAAAAACTGAAGCATGTCGACCTGATCTTGTACTCGGTGCATAGTCGACTTTGGACGTGTTTCTCCGAAATGCAATAAATTCGGAATGATGATGCGATAATCATCTTTCAAGACTTCCAGTTGATCGAACCATTGGTACTTGGTTTTAGCGCCCAATCCGTGAACGATCAAAAACACGGGTTTTCCTTCCGCTTCATTATCCCAATATTCAATATAGTATCTCTGCGAATCATGAAAACGATGTTTCATCTTCGCTTTTTGAAACTTTCGATCAATGTATCGGTTTGCAATGGAGTACGATAAATCGGCTATAATTCCCACGTTCTGTGATTGGTATTTTGGTTGATGTTACGAAAATAATGACAAAATTCTCGTATCCATAGATCATTTTACACTTGATTGTATTGAATCGTTTATCTTTGCATCCTCTATGCGCAAAAATTACAGCGAATATCTCACCCATCCGGTTTTCAAAGTAGCCTCATTAGTCGTTACGGAAAACGAGCTTGAGGCCTATGTAATTGGTGGATTTGTACGTGATTTAATTCTAGAGCGTCCGTCCAAAGACATCGACATTGTGGTGGTTGGAAATGGAATGGAACTAGCCAAAAAATGCGCTGAGAAGTTGCGCGTAAAAAAGGTGTCCTACTTCAAAAACTTCGGCACTGCCCAATTCATGTACAAAGATTTGGAAGTGGAGTTTGTTGGCGCTCGAAAAGAATCTTACCAACGAGATTCGCGTAAACCGATTGTAGAGGATGGAACCTTGGAAGATGATCAAAATCGTCGTGATTTTACCATTAATGCGCTTGCGTTAAGTTTGCACGCGGATTCTTTTGGCTATATCCTCGATCCATTTGATGGCTTGGCAGATCTCGATAATGGTATCATTAAGACACCGCTCG
>JBFHGY010000554.1:0-2912 GCA_041582905.1 Crocinitomicaceae bacterium
AGCAGTGAACCAAATACATGCACGCTTTTCCATTGTCAATGAGGATCGACGAGAGCCCGATTTCATTTGCGTCGAGATCTCTAAACTCCTTTGGAAGTTTTGCAATGGTTGAAATGATGTGCCTTGGGTTTTCTGCTCTGTTGTTGGCTCAAATTTCATTTCGGTACATGGGTTTGAGCAAGACTCCGTTGTACACCTTAGAGGCATCTAATTGATTTGGACCATTGCATGGGAACTGACTTTTACGAATTAAGTCAATGGCGATTCCATCTTTGGTCGAGTTGAAAATTCGTTTGAATAAGTTAATGTTATGGTGATAGAAAACAAGCTCATCGCCTTCAATGCGAATGGAATTTCCAATATTCAAAACAAGATTTATGTACGCAGCGTATTGATCTGTACAATTTTCTGGCGCACTTCGGAGTCCGAAACCATTTGAGGATAACTGCCCTTCGACCTCAATTCCTTTACTCGCCAATACAAGTGTTGCAAATACCCTAGATTTCTTTGTGTCCGATGCTATACTGATACCACAAAAGGCGTATTCCATATTGAGCATGGTTGCGTTGTCGGTGATGCTGCTTTGCCAATCGAGGAAAAGGGTAGTCGCCAATTCCGAGATGTCCTTTTTGTTGAAGCGAAAGGATTTCACGCGTTCATAAAGAATGATTTCATCGACCGATTCAAACATCTTCCCTTTGAAATACTTGACTCTCTTTTGAGGAGTTTTGAGTGTTCCTCTCTTTTGAGTATGCGTCAGTGTATCGTATTTCGCCATGTATTCGCTTTGCGAAGTGGCAGCTTTTTCAAGAATCTCATCTGATTGAAGAGGTGTGAGTCCGTTTTCTGACCGATAGTCATTGATCAATTGGAGCAGTTCTCTTTTGAGTAATTCCGAGTCCGAGTTCGAAAGTTGGGAAAAAGCCGTCGAAAATGTCAAGGTAAAGAGGTAGAAGAGAATGAGTTTATGGAACATGAGTTGTTTCAAATAGTTGTTTGTATCAATGAGTAAATAGCTGAATCCTCGTACACTCCGTCAATCAAATAGTGTTCTTTCAACAAGCCTTCATAGCTAAAGTGATTTGCTTCAAGAAGTTTAATGGAAGGAATGTTTTGTGGGGAAGCGAGAGCTTCAATGCGATGTAGTTGCATGTGATTAAACCCGTAATCGAGGATAGGAAGCAGAGCTTCAGACATGTAACCTTTCCTTTTCCATTCGTCTGAAAGAAGTCCATATCCTAACTCGGCTCTGTCATGATCAAGGTACCAAGTATGGAATCCGCACCAACCAATTACCCGTTTAGAAGTTTTTTCGATAAGTTGAAAATACAAGAATGACTTGTTATGTGTACGCAGTCCGCCTTGAAATCGATCGTGCTCTTTGAGGAACGAATCGTGCGAATCGAGTCCCAAAAACTCCATGATCTCTTTTTCGGTGTAGGTGAATAATTCAGAGTAAACCTCTGGAGTTAATGCACGAAGTGTTAATCGTTCTGTATTTATAGTGATCAGATTATCAATCATTAGAGTTCTTCGTCGAGCAAGTCGACATATTTTGATTTTTTCGGACGTTGTTTCGATTTGCTTTGAGCCGCCTTAATTATCAGTACGATTCCAATTATAACAAGAATAAAGGACCAAATTGTAATGACTTCGAAAATGAAAACCGTTAATGTGATACTTAGGACTCCTAGTATGATGTAAATTATTCCTGCTACAGAACCATTATTAATTCCAAAAGCGGATAATCCCATTGTACTTTCCTGCTTTGCCTCGAGTAAACGGGCTTGCTTCGAAAGCTCATTTCGCTTCTTAAGTATAGCATCTTCCTCAAAATCATCACAGGTATCGTTAAACGTTGCGACTTCTTGAGTGATTCCGCAGATAATACCTTTTCGGGGAGAAAATGCCTTTTTCGTGCAAACTTCACAGTAAGAAAGTTGATGTTCGCGTTGATTCATTGGAGGTAAGGTTTAAGTAAATAATTACAATTTATGATGGTAAAGATACGGAGTAATTCTCGTTTTGGGATTTCCATATTTTGAGGTATTTTTAATGAAACTAAATAATCAGTTAATTATCTTTAAATCAGTTGTTTAATTAGCTTTATAACTAACTGTTTATGAACTACCTAAAAACAAGTGTAGGAAGGTTGGCACGAAAACTGCATATTTGTACAACTTTTAGAGATTGAATGTGAATTGCATAGTTCATTTTTTGTATCTTAGATAAATAGAAACCTAATCCGAGATGTTCACTTTAATATCTCATCATGTATAACAAGGCTTATGAGTAAACCGACTGAATACAAAGACATAGCAGGGATTGATTCGAACTTCATTTTGAGTGAAGATCCCGTTGCTCAAAAATTGTTACAGGAAATTTATTCAAACCTAAAACAGAAGTCGGCTCATGATTTGTCTATTGCTGAACACTGTTGGTTGCGTAGTATCGAAGACTTATATACAGATAAGAAGAAAGCCATTTCAAATAAGGTAGATTGGTACGTGAAAGTCGGCCATGACTTAATCAAAGAAGAACAAAAATTAAATCACGAGGAAAAAGCATTGTTGAACTCATTCAGACGTGTTCTGGATGTCTCAGCGAAGAATAACACATTGTCTACGTTTTTCTCAGAACTTGAAAATTCAGTTGAAGCTCTATTCAGATTAGATTACTCCCAAAAATCAGAAATCCCCGAACTACTAGAAAGTGAAGAGAATGATTTATTGAATTATATAGTTATGACCGTTGACATGATTCGAGAACGACTCGGACATTCGGTTGTTTCGGGAAAGGTTGTACGCAACGTGATGGGAAGAATTTCGGATGTAGGCGTTTTGGTAACAGATGAGAAAGGAGATATACGCTTCGCCAACGATAAAATAGCAGAACTCCTGGATAGGCCTTAT
>JBFHGY010000555.1:0-2906 GCA_041582905.1 Crocinitomicaceae bacterium
AATACGCAGTGGCCAATCTCCATTTTGCTTTTTCACTCAGTCCGCTCTGTTCACGCATTCGGTTCATTGCGCTCAATTCAGGCTCTCCACACAAGGCAAGCGTAAACAATCGATACGCCTGCGTGAGTTGCGAATAGCGATACAAATCCGATTCTTGAGCCGCATTTTTCTGGTATGAGATCCATGCATTTTTCATCTCTGAAGGAACCGTATAGCCCATTTCCTCGGCAATCAGCAGAAAGTGTCCGGCGTAGTTACTTCCCCATTCATCAGAGTCGTAATTTCCTGGCCAGTACGCAAATCCTCCATCTGCAGTTTGAAATGAAGCAATGCGCTTGATTCCATCCTTCACATTGGATTCAATTCGATGTTTATCCTGTTGGTCCAGCTCCATCATCTGACTCAAAAACAACTGAGGAAATACAGAAGATGTCGTTTGCTCGATGCAACCATGCGGATACTGAATCAAATAATCGAGGCGCTTGTTTAATCCTATTGGAAGAATTTGCGACACCTCAAAACTCACCTTATTCGAGCCCACAACACCGAAGAATGAGACAGGAAATGCTTTCTCCTCACCCGGTTCCAATTCGTACTCTCCCCCTTCGTAAAGAATAGGGTTGGGCGCTCGGACATCCACTTCAATTTCATGGTACGCCACTTCATTTCCCGATCGAGCAGTCACTTTCAATTTCCCGATTCCCATTTTTTCGGCCACTTCCATCGGCACATTAATAACCTGATCTCCTGTTTGTGAAAATGAAACGGTGAAGCGCTTTTTCTTCAACTGAATGAAATCGTTGGATTCCAATTGCACTTCGACTTCCTTCACTTTTTCCTCCATGGCAAAAACCGTTATGGGAATTTGCATTTTTTCCGAAGGTCCAATTAAACGTGGCAAAGTAGCTAAGACCATCACCGGCTGCTTAACCGTTACCGTTTTCTCCGCTTTTCCATACGCTCCATCGTTTTGAGCAATCACCATTACCCGAACGGAACCCACATAGTTCGGAATATCAATGGTATGCTGCTTACTCCCGCCACTCAATGTAAAAGGTCCAATAAAACGTACCATCGGCTTAAACCGATTCGCTTTGGGTGTTTCCGTTACTTCATCGTCCCATCCATCACCACCGATGCTAAGCAAATTCTTCATGCTTCCTGCATAAGCACCAATCACATCATCATACATATCCCACGTCTGAACTCCCAGCGATCTCCGAGCATACATCGCTCTCCATGGATTCGGTGTTCGGAAGTTGGTAATGTCCAACAATCCATCATCAACTACTGCCAAGGTATAGGTCATTTTTCGACCGAATTGCTCCCTAACCGTTACCGATGTTTTACGATTCGGACGAACCGACTCCTTCATAGAAATAACAGGATTTAAGTGCGTTCTCGGATCGTCGACCTCAATTGGAATAATTCCATACATCCGGATTGGGCGATCGTTCGTTGTGGTATGATGCGGTTGAATTAACGTAACATGCACGTAGGCATTGGGAAACATGCTTCGATCTACCTGAAAGGCAATTTGATTATCTCCTTGATGCGTGCTCTGCCAGAATTTCTTCACTACTTTTTCTCCCGTTTCAACACTCACCAGAGCACGACCATTTTCAGGGGAAGGAATGGTCAATTGAACCGTTTCTCCAACGCGGTAGTTCTTTTCATTAGACGCAAAATCCAACATTTTCGCATGTTCATTTCCCGAACGATTGGTGCGACTCCAGTAGGGATAATCGAAGGTAATTCGTGCTCCCGTTTGGTGTCCTCCTTCTGTATCAGTGAGTGTAATCAGGTAATTCCCATAGTTTTCTCCATGTACTTGAAAATCAAAATCGGCGAGACCATTTTTAACCGAAATCATGGAGTCGAGAACGGTAATGTTTGCGGTTCGTGTTACGTAATTCATTAAATCCTTTGCGCCTTGCTCCGACCACCATGGATGATAAATGCGATAAATCTTCAAGTGTACTTTTTCGGCAGTCACACGCTTTCCCTCTGATGAAAGCGCAACTACAGAAAAGTGATGCCTCTTATCGACATCTAATGCCGCTGAGAAATCGGCCTTTGGAGATTCCAAGCCCAACATTGTTTTAAAAGGAGTGATTTTTTCCGTTTGAACAGCAATACTGAAGTCACCACTTTTTTCGAACACACGCGTTGTGTATACCGCTTCGAGAAAGCCTGCAGCTGTTTTTAAGTCCGTCAGTTTTGAAGCAATCTGTGCTTCACCTTTTTCATCGAGCTTACCGTCGAATAGTGTTTGTTGACGACTACTTGTCGATCGAATGGGAGAATCGAACTGATACGAAGGATACTTGGGAAAGGTGCTTCGAGCAGGACGAATCATTCGGGAAACTTTCGCGTGTAAATGTTGAGCGTTGGCACCGTGTAACCACTTCGCCTGAAGAGAAGATGAGTCGCTTTTCTCCTGAACTGCCAGATGCACCTTTAAACGATTGGGCTTCACCGTTTCAATCCGCAAGGTCTTACTAAAATAATGATTTCCAATTCGTGTAGAAACGGAGTAATATCCTGTTTTCGCATGCTGAGGCGTGGACGTTCGAAAGACGTAACTTCCCGATCGATTCTTTTTCGTGGAAAAGGTCGAAACGGTTCTTCCACTTGGATCGTCCAATTCAAAATTGATTGGATGATTGAGAGGGATGCTATTGTGCGGATCGTTTAACACAAATGACAAAAACAAGGAATCTCCGGGTCGCCAAACACCTCGTTCGCCATAAAACACGCCTTTTACCGCCTTTTCCAGATTCTCTCCCTCCACATCGAATCGAGAAGTCGAATTGGTAAACCGATCACTTAGTTTCAGATATCCGCGTTGGGCACCATGCTTGGCGATGAGTAGAAAGGGCTTTCTCGACAAGGGAAGTGCAATC
>JBFHGY010000556.1:0-2887 GCA_041582905.1 Crocinitomicaceae bacterium
CACGCTACGCGCTCAATTTCTAAGGAACGAGAAACTATGAAATTACACACAGATAAAATCGCGAAAGCTTACAAAGGTCGAAAGGTCGTAAAAGGTATCTCGGTTGAAGTAAATCAAGGTGAAATTGTTGGGCTTTTAGGGCCGAATGGAGCGGGAAAAACGACATCTTTCTATATGATTGTGGGTTTAGTAACACCCGATTCTGGTAAGGTGTATTTGGATGAGGTAGAAATTACAAATATGCCGATGTATCGACGTGCTCAAATGGGAATTGGATACCTTCCGCAAGAAGTGTCGGTTTTTCGTAAACTCAGCGTTGAGGATAACATCATGGCGATTTTGGAAATGACCAAACTGTCGAAGTCGGAGCGTGAAGCGCGTTTGGAACAATTAATAGATGAATTTAGCTTGGGGCACGTTCGAAAGACGATGGGGAACCGATTGTCGGGAGGAGAGAAGCGAAGAACGGAGATTGCCAGAGCCTTGGCAACCAATCCAAAATTTGTACTCCTCGATGAGCCGTTTGCAGGAGTAGACCCGATTGCTGTGGAAGATATTCAGACGATCGTATCCGAATTGAAACAACGGAATATCGGAGTGCTGATAACAGACCATAATGTCCAAGAAACCTTGTCTATTACCGATAGAGCCTATTTGTTGTACGAGGGACAAGTGTTGTTCTCAGGTTCGCCTGAGGAACTAGCTGCAAATGAACGCGTTCGAAGCGTTTATTTGGGGCAGAAATTTGAGCTCAGAAAGAAATAATTTTTTCGATGTCGTGAAAAAGAATTAAATTTAGCACTCACTAATTAACAAAAGCGAAACGAACATGCGCAATTTTAAATTTTACTCTCTATCCCTACTGCTTATGTCGGTGCTGTTTCTCAGCCTTTCTTCTTGTAAGAAATGTAAGCTTGAAGGAGAAAACGTGGACGCGGGTGTAATCAAGACTGAGGTGGCGATTTATCCAGAGCATGGATACATTACTCAAGATTTGGCGGGGCCGATTACTCACATTCATGGAAACTCATATATCGCTGATAAGTTTGAGATGAGTACGGATAATGGATTTACGCGATCTCCATTTAATTATTCGGAGTACAGCATCATGGCGTTTCCACTTACGTTGAACTGTAATCATTTTCTAAATCGTGAGGTGAAAGTGGATGACTTGAATGGGACAGTTACTTACAACATTACCGTTACACAGTGTAAAGACGCACAATGCTCACAACAACGATACATCGAAAACTACGTAGTGATTCCTGCTATTCCGGAAACATATACGGTTCTAGGTACTGTGAAGTACATCGATCAATAGGAAATAATATCAAATTGAAATACCAAAAGTCTCTTTCGTTGAAAGGGACTTTTTTCGTTTACGGAATACTCCTTAATCCTGATAACAAACGGAACGACTGATTAATTCCACTTTTTAATGTGGTAGCGAATCACGCCAGCAGGATAGGTTGGGTGCACGACACTTCGTTTGTAGTACAAACATCGTCCCGTTTTTTGTTCGAATACCTGAACATAGTTTTGGGTTGAGTCGTTGATTACATACACCAAATTGACATCTGCGTTATCCTCAATGAGTTTAGTGTATTCTTCCAATGAAACAACGTATACTTCTCCATCATAGTGTTTCTTGACGTCTTCAATAGATTTGATCTTATCGTTTAAATCGCTCTCTAGGATGTAAAGAGGTTTTGTTTTAATAAGCTTATTATATCGATTCATTTTTCTCATTCTAGATCGACCTTTGGTGTACTTGTCAAGTTTAGCTTCGGTACATTGAAGATTCAGGTTTTTGATCAGGACAGGAATGAAATGGACGGGTATTTTTCGACTTAATGAACAAAATACACTGGCTGTTGTGGTTGGAACCGATTTGAATCTCGGATTGATCGTCTTGACGTCACCACCACTCACAGGAATGATTTGTACGTTTCCGTATAGGTGAGACTCTATAAATGCTCCTCCGTCTTCTATGCTCGCGTATTTGTCGTAACGAACTTTGGTTGATCTTAAAAAGAACAGAGAGTTTTTATTCTTAATCCTGTTGTATTCTACTGTGTCAACCACGCGGTAGTCGGAAAAGGTCCAATAGGACGCTAACGCATCTTCTACCGCTGTATCAAATTCATCGGACACAAGTCCTTTTACAAAGACAACTCCGAACGAATTTAGTCGTTCGTATTCTTCTGTGCTCACACCTGTGGGATAAACTTGCGCTTGTGAGGTAGAAATCAATAAAATGACAGAAAATAATAACTGGAGTGGTAAAAAGTGAATCGGATGCTTCATCGAAAATAGGGTCGATTTAAAGTTCAAAATTTGGGCAACAAAAAAAGGTCATCGTATGATGACCTTGAGGTAATAAGATTGTTTAATGCTTACTCAGCTAAATCTACTTGATCAGCAGCCGGTGCTTTACCGTACGCGTCACAGTGTCCTCCTTTGGATGATCCACATGCAGCAAATACTACTGTCAGCATCAATCCCATTAATGTCAAGGCCATAAGTCTTTTCATGGTGTCTGATTTAAAAATTAAGGTTCTAATTTGTTGTTGTGTCTAACAATATAACGACAAAATTACGATAAATTATATGTTTTCCGAAAAATTGTTATCCACAACTGCCGTTGAATCATCTGAAATTAAGTTCTTTTCATCGAAAATATTGTACTTTTCCGAACGTTATTCCATCAGATGCGCAGGTATTTTTTGTTTTTTCTTCTTTTCAGTTCTTTTACTACGTATTCTCAAAAAACGTACCAATTATCCTTTGATAATGAAGGGTATAAGGAGTTTGTGAAGCATCCAACGACTACATTTAAGGATAGCATTTCATTGATCAATTATGTACGCGATCTTCAAACTTCAGC
>JBFHGY010000557.1:0-2876 GCA_041582905.1 Crocinitomicaceae bacterium
AGCGACAGCAAGAAACTTCAACCCAATGATGGCAATGGCTGGAAAAATCACGATTGCTGAAGTGGAAGAATTGGTTCCAGCGGGTGAATTAGATCCCAATGAAATTCATACTCCAGGAATTTTTGTTCAACGTATTTTCAAGGGAGAAAGCTTTGAAAAACGCATTGAGCAACGTACAGTTCGAACAAAAGAGGCATAAGTTCTTATCCTTGTACTTTCTTGCGGTTTTGTAGTGCCGTGATGGCTGCGTAAATGAGATAAACATATAGCGCACTCCAAATTGGCAAACTGGGTAGTACCAATCGGTCACCCTGCCAAAATGAGATTCCACTCGATAGAAGAATTAGAAAGAGAGGGGCAAGAAGTATCGTTAACAGTTGTACGTTTTTCCATCTTTTCTTGAATAAGAAGACAAAGAATAAAATCACGGAAATGCTTCCAAAAATAATGTGAAAGCGATAGTATACCTCGTTTACTACTTGCATGTAGCGAAATAGTTTTGGAGCGTTTACGGGAGCAGAAAGAAAATCTGGATTTCCGCGTAAATTTCCGTCGAGATTGGTGGTATACTGCTCGAAATAAGCCGAAGGATGATCAGAAATGTACGCCCAAATTTCGTCTTGAGAGAAATCAATCGTGTGACTTAGCGCTGCTTTGTACTCAATTCCATTGATGTCCGCATATCCTTTTGTAAAGAAGTAGTTTTTGAATGTTTCACCCGATATGTTTGAGATAGAATAGGTGTCAAATTGCATTTTCATCAGCCCAATTTGGAAGAGAAGCGGAAGGAGGTAAATCAGAATAACAGCGAAGTGCTTTCGAAGCGATCGCTGC
Source organism: Crocinitomicaceae bacterium (assembly GCA_041582905.1). Classification (GTDB taxonomy): domain Bacteria; phylum Bacteroidota; class Bacteroidia; order Flavobacteriales_D; family Crocinitomicaceae; genus UBA4466. Next base: position 835 of record JBFHGY010000557.1, read on the forward strand.
GTTTTCCAAATTGCGTACGGCACAAGTGTGAATAGAAAGAGCAACAACAAGGGATTGAAAACAGGACGAATCAAAGTCAAAAGAACCAGCAACAGTACGGTAGTGGAAATAAATTTCGGATTCAAAATGGAGTGCCTATTCCGACTGAATAAATACAGGAAGATACTGATTAGGAATAAGGTGCTTACTTCTGTTAAGCCGTGTAAAGTCAACGCGATGAAGGAAAAGTTACTGATTACTACAAGAGCAACAATCCACGAAGCCCACGATTTTTCCGTAGCATGCTTCACAGCGCTAAACACGAGGTTAATGGTACCCATCCACATCAGAAATTGGCAAAACCATACGAAATGATAGCCACCAATAAGCTTACTAATTTTCAAAAAAAGAGGAAATAGAAACGGTCGAATTTGAATGTGTCCAGTAGCTTCGGCTTCACCAAAAATCCAATCTCCATAATGGAAATAGTAGTGAGCATCATTACTGAAATGCATCGTTTCAGACGAGACTCCTCCGAGAACAACAAATACGCTGAAGTAGACGATCAAGGCAATTCCGTTGAGAAATAATCGTTGAGTGTTTGATGGAAATACCGGGTGTCGTTTCATAGAGGGGTCGGGCTTCACAGTTGATTCATCTGCGGAGTCAGAACTAAATTAAAGATTATCTTTGAATGTCGTCGGATATTTTTCTTAATTCCATGACCACAAAATGCTAATCGATCGATGTCGTATGTGCAAGTATGGAATAAAGAACAAAGAGTGATTCTCAATGAAATTGAAGTTAGAACTTACGAATAAGTGGCTTGTTTGGACACTGTTTGCTTTGCTGTTCGCTTATGCATTACTACGTGCGTGGTGGATTGTTCCGATGCTAGATGAACTTGCCACATTCTATGCGTACATTCGAACAGGTCATTATTTCAATACCATCGAATTGGTAGATGCGAATAATCATGTGATCAATTCGTTGATTGGACATCAGTTCTATACGCTCTTCGGAGAACATTTTTTTCTGTTTCGACTTTTGTCATTGTTCGCTTTCCCCATTTATTTTTTCTCGCTGAAGTATATCGTACAGAAATCTATTTCGAGTAAATGGAGCGTTCTCATCTTCATAGCGCTCATTTCAGTTCCATGGATCTTTGAGTATTTCAGTTATTCTAGAGGTTATGCACTAGCAATTGCTTCCTTTTTTGCGGCCATTGCATTCATCCTTCGCTGGAAAGAATCGAAAAGTTGGGTGCATTTCCTATTTGTCTTCGTATTTCTGTTTTTGGCAATTGCGTCAAGTTTAACCTACTTAATGCCGAGTATTTTGCTATTTTCATTGTTTGGACTTATCCTTCTTCTAGAGTTTAAGTCGCTGCGAAAACTTTGGGTGTATATCGGTATCATTATCGGATGGTTTGCTGCGATTACTCCCTTCGTGCGCTACAGTTTTGAGTTAAAGGAAGCTGGCGCTTTGTGGTGGGGAAGCCAAGATGGATTTTGGGAAATTACAGGGAAATCACTGAGTCGAATTGTGTTGTTTTCTGAAGCTCCATGGGTGTTTTATCTGATTTGTGCACTGCTTCTTTTTTGTACGGTTTCCTTCGTTTGGAGTGCAAAAACAATGGGGCTTTGGTCCTACTTAAAGCAGACAGATGCCATGCTTTTTTTGCTCCTTAGTGGATCACTCATTGGTATCGTCTTAATGCGTTACCTTTTTGATGTCAACTACCCCATGGACCGTGTCGGGATGTACCTCATTCCACTTTTTATTCTGACTGGAGGAGTATTTCTGGTGAAAAACCGATACACAAAGTATGCAGCGGCAGCTTTGGTCTTTTTCCCTTTATCGTTTCTGTATCATTTAAATATATCGACGTCCATTTTCTCTCCAGAAGATAGAATCCCTGCTTATTTGACGGATGATATTAAGTCGAAACTGACAGACCATACCGCTCTAAGTGCAGAATATGTGTCACACATGTCCTATGCATACTCCTGCCGAAATGATGAAAAAGTGCATATCGCTTACACTGCGGAGAAAGAGGAAGA
>JBFHGY010000558.1:0-2876 GCA_041582905.1 Crocinitomicaceae bacterium
CTGATTTCTTCCATCGGAATGGTGAAAATGTCTGTACACGCCCACAAGCGCGGATCAGCGAAGAAGCGTGGCTCCAAAAATCCGTTCAAGCCTTTTACTTTCATGAGAACAGGATTCGTACTTTTTCCATACTCTTTCGAATCCAACAACATGATCTGTCCATAGTGATCTGGTGCAGGAGGTCCAATGTACCATGTTTTCGACCACTCGCCGTTTTCAAATATTTTAACTTCGATGTTTTGGGCAGACATCATCTTAGTATAGTTCTTGTGCGATTTATCTGGTAAATAACCTTTGAATTCAATGTTTCTGATCGCGTCAAGAATGTTGTCGATGTTTTGTTGAACGATGCAGTTACCATTCACATCGGTCCATTCTCCTCCTTTTTTGATGACTTCGAAGGAATTAAGACTTTTATCCGTAATGATCAGTTTGTCGATGTTAGAAACATCTTTGATGGCAAATTCAATGAGTGATGTGTCAGACTTTCCTTTGGTGGCAAATAAAGTGGAAATATACCAGCCTAAACCTGCAAGTACAGCAAGTGAAAGGACGAGAACAATAATTTTCTTCATAACAAATAGTTTAACGTCTTTCTGATCTTAAGAAGCGTAACGGCGCTTGCGAATGAAATTCATTCCAAAGCCGAGCACGAGTATAATTCCGATCGGAAGAAGTAGATTGATAATCTTGTAAAACGTTGCGTCGCGAGAGACTTTGTCTTTGTCCATCGGGTGCATATCGATTTGACGACTACGAATGTCTAACACTGAGTTTTCTCCCAACATATAGTCAGCAATGTTCTGAAAGAATTCTTGGTTCCCGAAGAAGTGTGTCATGCGCATGCGTAGCATGTCTTCATCAAATTGAAGGTCATTGAATTTTTGCGTTGGACGATAGCGGTATCCTCCTCGTGGGTCCGGCATAGAATCGTATGAGTTCGCAATCCAACGTCCGTTTCCGACTAGCAGTACTTTTCCTTCTTTTTTACTTTTTTCCAAGAATCCTGCATCTGGATTGTTTGCAAACGCACCTACAATTCTGTTTTTGAAGTACGATTGGAAGTTTCCTTCTGCAAGTCCTGCCAAACATTTTTGGTTGAACTCACTATTCGGATTTGCTGCTAGTTGTGGGTTTTCGCCATAATTCAACGGCATCATCATATTCACCATAGGTGCCAAACCAGTCGTCATGGAGTTAGTGCTTGACGTCAAAATAGGTGTGAGTGCAACTCCTTCTTTATTGTTGACGAACTGAACTTCACTGACGTACGGAAGTGAAACATTCTCAACATTTTTAGACATCGGGTGATTGGTTGGAGTTCCCAAAACATGGTAAAACCACTGGATACGGCCGCCATCTGCATAGGGTGCTATTTTGTAGGCACATTCCGTGTCGAGTACATAGTTGTCCTGCAATTTGAGTCCATAATCGAATAGCATATTGTCTAATCCGAGGTCGTAGCGAACAGTATGCGTTTGTCCGTTTTGTTGCAAGGAGTCTTCATTCAGGTTGAGCTTGTCCAGGAAACACATCAATCGACCGCCACGCATCACGAATTGGTCAATAATGTACAAGTCTTTGTCGCTGAACTTAGATCGAGGACGAGCGATGATCAGTCCATCAATGTTATCGAGTGCATGAATGGAATCATTCAAGGTCACATCGGTCACAGCGAAATACGGCGAAATCATGGCACGCACGCGCTGTGTTTCTTTAAACTCCAATTCTCCGTGTCCTTGCAAGAAGGCAATGCGCTTTCTGGATTCAGCGGTAGCACGACGCAACGAACTCACAAGCATGTACTCTAGGTTGTTAATCGCGTTGGGCGTCATTCCGTTGATGTCCGAGATACGGTACGGCTCCTGTGTTCGAGATCCTGGCAAGAATTGGATGGTGTTTGCTGTCGATCCATCGTATTCAATTACCGCTCCCGGCCACAACAACATTTTATTACTTGCTCCGTCTTTCTCATAGAGAATTTCCATAGGGAGAATCCCTTTTCCTTCGGCAAAAAGTGTTTGGAAAAGTGCTTCTTTTTCATCATCGGTTCCATCGTGCGGATCAATGAATTGGTACTCAATACGGTCACCTGCGTAGAGCTTGAATTCCTTCAGTTTGTCTTCAATGGCATCGCGAAAATGCTTGATTTCCGAAGGAAGATTTCCTTCCAAATAAATTTTGAGGTTCACACGACCTTTCAAATCTTTTGTTCCCTCCAAAAAAGTCTGTGTTCCTTCTGCGAGAGAATAACGTTGATCTTCCGTCATGTCGACCCGACGGTACACAAACGAACTCACAATATTGATAAGGATAACGGCTACAACAACGATAATGAGAAACGTCCAATTGTAGAAACTCGAAATGATTTTTTTCTTTTCTGCCATGGTTATTTCTTTAACGATTTGATCACGGTTAACGCTGCGTAAATGAACAAAGCAATTACAGTGAGGAAATAAACGATGTTTTTGGTGTCAATAACACCACGTTTGATACCGTCGTAGTGATACGTTACACCACAGTATTTCAAAACAGAATCAAATTTCCCCATCAGGTTAAATGAGCCCAACAAGTCGAACCCTTGATAGATCAACCAGCAGAGGAACATCGCCAAAATGAAAGCGACAATCTGACTGCTTGTGAGCGATGATGCGAAAATTCCGATCGCCACGAAGGTAGATCCAAGAAGAATCAAGCCAATGTACGAAGTGAATGTTGCTCCACCGTCGATAATTCCGACAGGATTTCCCAAAACGTACATTGAAATGTAGTACACAAGTGTTGGAAGTAAAGCGACAATCAGCAGAGTAACTCCCGCCAGGTATTTGGCAAGAATGATTTTTAAATCAGAGATGGGACGAGTGAACAACAACTCA
>JBFHGY010000559.1:0-2869 GCA_041582905.1 Crocinitomicaceae bacterium
GGGAAGCAATAGAATTAGTAACAACTAAACCGAAGGTTTGGATCAATTCGGCGAGTGCGACCATCTACGCGCATTCACTGGAACAAGCCAATTCGGAATCAAACCATAAAATCGGAGAGGGGTTCTCGGTAAACGTCTGTCAGCAATGGGAGCAATCCTTCTTCGATTTTAATCATCTTCCGCTTCGTCAAGTGGCGCTTCGAACAACCATTGTTATCGGTAAAGATGGTGGTGCTTTTCCGGTAATGGCAAAAATGACACGTTGGCTTCTAGGAGGAACGCAAGGGAAAGGAAATCAAATGATCAGCTGGATACACATTGAAGATTTCAATCGTGCGGTGGATCATGTGTTGGAGCAAAAAGAAATCAATGGAGTCATCAATATTGGTTCTCCCAATCCGATTCGAAATCGCGATTTCATGAAGAAACTTCGAAAAGCATGTAAACGACCGTTTGGATTGCCTGCCACAAAAGGAATGCTGGAGTTGGGAGCGCGTATCATCAAAACGGAAACAGAATTGATTCTAAAAAGTCGATTCATCGAACCAGAAAGATTGAAAAAATCTGGGTTCAATTTCAACTTTCCAACGATTGATGATGCCTTTACTGATTTGATCAAAAACGAAAATTGATAAAATGAATGTTCCCATTTTACTAGCAAGCGTCCTGACTCTTTTGGCATTTTTGGTTCACACTTTTATGGGCGATCGTGAATTGAAAATGATCGAACCAGAACAGGGAGCTGATGATGAAATACTGAAACGGGAGAAATGGACCATGACGCGAAGCGGTTGGCATTGGATTTCTTTTGATTTGCTATTCGCTACAATTGGGTTGGGCATGATCAATTTTACCAACTACTTCCAAAATGAAAAGCAGTTGCTTCAAATTATGGCGCTGTATTTTCTCGGCTACGGAATCGTCTGGTTGATTGGAATAGCGATTTCAAAGCGCTTTCCGAAGAACTATTTAAAGCTCGGGCAGTGGATCTTATTATGGACAATTAGTGCATGTATTTATTGGGGACAATCCTTAATAATGGAATAGAAAAATTATGAAGAAAATAATTATAGCAGCAGCAAATGGATTTATCGGTGAGCATTTATCTCGTTTTTTCTCAGGTGATTACGAAGTAATTGGATTGGTGAGAAGGGAAATGAAAGCTCCGAAAAATGTCCGCTACGTCATTTGGGATGGGAAAAATCTGGGCGAATGGCAGTCAGAGCTTGAAGGTGCAGAGGCAGTCATCAATCTGGCTGGCAAGTCGGTAAATTGTCGTCATACGGATGAAAACAAAAAAGCCATTCTCAAAAGTAGAGTGGAGAGTACACAAGTGATTGGACAAGCCGTGGATTTGTGTCGAGAGAAGCCTAAGTTGTGGATCAACGCGTCTGGAGCATCCATCTATCAATTTCTGGGAGATCAACCGAATACAGAAGAGAGTCAGGAATATGCAGACGGCTTCATTGCAAACGTCTCGAAAGAGTGGGAGGATACCTTTTACGCTTTCACCTACACGGATGTGCGACAGGTAGCATTGCGAACAACAGTAGTATTGGGTAAAGAAGATGGCGCATTTCCCGTAGTCAATCGCCTGGCTAAATTTTGGTTGGGAGGAAAACAAGGATCAGGAAAGCAAATGATGAGCTGGATTCATATTCAGGATTTCATTGCTGCCGTAAATCATATTCTTCATTCGTCGATTGATGGAAGTGTCAACATGGGCTCACCAAATCCAGTGACAAATGCCGATTTTATGCGTGCTTTACGTAAGGCAAATGGTCGATCCTTCGGATTGCCAACCCCAGAATTTGCGCTAAAAATTGGAGCACGTTTCTTAGATACGGAACCATCGCTCATTTTAGATGATATGTATGTTGCTCCCAAGAAACTCCTCGATGCTGGATTTGAATTCTCATTTCCTAAAATCGAAGGAGCAACAGCTAACCTTGTAAACTAATCATTATGGAATTTTTTCAAAACCTCAATCGAGAAACGCTTTACGCTTTGCTTTCTTCTCTTGCCGCAGGTCTGGTCTCGCTGATTTTGCTCGTGCTGTTCATTGATATGTTCAATTATGTATTCTTGCTAGCGGTGATGACCGCAGTGTTTACATCTGCGTACTTTGCATTCCGCCGACAAACGCGTTATGAGAAGCGTCTAACAGGTAAGCGTGTTCTTCAATTGGCCTTCGAAGTTGGAACGCTTTCTCATTTCTACACCTTCGCTCTTTATTTTCCGTTGAATTATTTTTTGTTCGAATTTCGAGGCATCAATCTAGATTTGTTTGGAGCGTATATCGGAGCAACCTTAATCGTTAGCTTCGTCTCTATCATTATGTTTGTGTGGATTGCGGTTCCCATGTATTTGGGAATTGGACACATCGTAAAATCGAAGGAAAAGGTGGATGATACGGCACGACTTCATGGGAGTGAAGATTTACTCGATGATATTCAACTATAGTTCATTGAACGATTCAAAATACGAAGAGACAAATTCCAGAGATAGGCCCAGAGAAATGTAACTTTTCCCGTATTTATACGATATACATAGTTAGGTACGGAATTTGTTTTTGTATCTCCCGTAAGAATCAAAATAGCTAGATCTGGATGAAAATATTCTACATTACCTCAGTGTTTCTTGGAATGGCAACGAGCGTTTTTTCTCAGGAAGAAGCGGAAGCGTGTATGCCTCCATCCAAAAAAGTAATAAAATTAATCGAAGCAGCAGTCAATGCTCAAAGTCCTCAAGTAGCGGTAGATAATTTCAATAAAGCCATTGAAATGGATGAAGAAAATGCCACTGCCTACTATGAGTACGCGATGTATGCTTATTCGAGTGGTGTGAGCTATTACGAAACGTATCCCGA
>JBFHGY010000560.1:0-2862 GCA_041582905.1 Crocinitomicaceae bacterium
AAAGTTTCAGCGAAGAGATGGAAGACTTGATGTTCCAGGTTCGTTTTCATGAAAAACAGTGGTGTTGGGAAATCTATCAGCAGGATTCGTCCGCTTTCTACACATGTAATTGCCAACATTTCTTTCCTGAGCTAAATCGTGAAAAAGTCGAATTGATGGAGATAAAAGACACCATCCCTGAGCCCCCACTTACAAAAGAAGCTGGTTATCGTTACGGACAGTTTATTTCAAAAGACACCTTAATTCTTGCCCCGAAATTCGTGCTTGACCCTATGAGTACAACATACTTTGAAAAACATCAAACGTTTCTTCTAAACGAGTTAACGCGATTCCCCTTTTCGGAACTCATGCGCGAACAAACCGCTATTCTACCCGTCACTTCTGACACATTGATTCTTCTTGTTGAACTCATCAATAATGATATCGAGCGGACCAAACGCTGTTCCATTGTGAGACCAAGTAATACTCCATCTCTGGACAGTTATTACAGGAACATCCTAATGCAAATTGATTTCGATTTCCCAACTAAAAGCGTGCTGTTTTACGTTCCGATCGTAGTTGACCTAGTTGAACACGCCAGCTGTTGTAATCTGGATCGAGTTTCTCTTGGAGCGAACCATTTCCATATTCAATACGAAAAGGCAAGACCGATTCGACCCAATTTACCAACGCACGATTAAAACATCTTTCGTACCTTCGCATCCTGTTCTACTAGTAGCAACACATAACGTCCATTAATTTTACCTTTCGACAAGGTCTAAATTGCTATGAAGTTCTCTCACTTCATTTGGACTCCCCCTCCATATTTCATTTTATCAAATCAATTTAACTAAGCGCCGAATCGCGCTTTACATCATTGCTATAGCAACACTATTCTCATTGAACATGAGCAGAAAACAACTTATACATCCACAACTTGAAGGCTTTTATGAACAGGCCTCTGAAGAAACACGTCTAGACAAAGGGATGGGCGTATTTGAATTTGAACGAGTAAAGGCACTCATGGAAAAATACCTACCGACTACACCTATTACAATTCTTGATGTTGGAGGAGGAACAGGAAAGTACTCAAAATGGCTATCCCAAAAAGGACATCATGTTCATTTAATTGATCCCGTATCAAAACACATTCGTATTGCGTCGGGACGGTCGTCCCAGAGCAGCCGATCATTTCACATTCATCAAGGCGAATCGAGAAGACTTAATTTTCCCAATGATTTTGCAGATATGGTGATCTTACACGGCCCTCTCTATCATTTACCAAACGAAGAAGACAGAATAAAAACGATCCAAGAAGCCAAGCGTGTCCTTAAACATCATGGAATTATACTTGGTTTTGGCATTTCGCATACTGCTTCTACGTTAGTTGGACTTTTGAATGGTTTAATTCATGATCCCCTTTTCTTTCAGTTATGCAAAGAGGAGTTACTTACTGGAAGTCGAAAGCCCTCTGAGAAATACCCGTGGCTACTTGAGGAGGCATTCTACCACCGTCCAGATCAACTTAAGAATGAGTTCATAAATCAAGGATTCGCTCACATAACAAGTCATGCAGTTGAAGGAATTGCTTGGCTTGACAAAGGCTTCTTTTCTACTATTGCCAATCCCAAAAGAAAACAAACCTTAATCGAATTGATTGAATTGACCGAAGAAGACCCTTCTCTTCTCGCATTAAGTCCACACATTATGATTGTCGCACAAAAAAACTAAAAACAATGAACAACAAAGCATCATATTTAGCCGCTTTCCGCCTGAATAGAGGTAGAATAAACGAAATCGAATTAGGCACAAAACTAGGTTTAAGCGAAAACGAAACCCAATATATTCTAGCCCAATTACTAGCTGAACATCGCATTGAATACGTATGTGAGGGACACTCTAATTATCGTCTTGCCCAAAAACAACGAAAGCAATGACTATTTTACTACGTATTCATTTTTGTTTGAAACAAGATTTATCCGTGCGAATTCCTCCATAATGCGACAAACTATCAAACTGATACAAAACTGTTTTTTCTTATTACGTTTTATTCAGTGGTTCGTTTCCATTAATTTTGATCGCATTCATAACTCGATATTCGATGATCTATCATACGTATGAACCCCATCCCGATTTACGTTCTGTTGTCAAATTCTATTGGACGCTAGAAGTTCCATTTGATCCGAATAACGAAAAGCAAAAGATCATTCCTGATGGCTGCATCGAAATGACGTTCAACCTGAAGGACCCTATCAAAAAATACCTTTCCGAAAGCGAATTCATTATTCAATCCAATTGCATGGTTATGGGACAGCGCACAAAATCCTTCGATATTGAACCCGTCGGGGATGTACAGTCTTTTGCCGTGTGCTTTTATCCCTTTGGCTTTTCCTCGTTGATTTCCGAACCACTTGGAAACTTTGTGGATCAAGACCTTTCACTTGAGGCACTATTTGGGAAAGCCGTTGCGAGCGAACTCGAACAGAAGATCTTCGATGCCAACCATACAGAAGAACGCATTCAAATCATTGAAGCCTTTCTCTTTGCACGGCTCCAAGAGAACATCTCGATAGACAACCTAATCTCACATACCGTTGATCTGCTGATAGAGACGAACGGCAAACTTTCCATTGGCACCATTTTGGAAAACGATCCCTCTCAACGACGACAATTAGAACGCAAGTTCAAAAAACACATCGGAATTAGTCCGAAACGCTTAAGCCGAATTATTCGCTTGCAAACCGCTCTCAAACTGATTCTTTCCGAAGATCAAAATCTGACGCGTATTGCTTATGAGAGTGATTATTTTGATCAATCTCATTTCATCAAAGATTTTAAAGAATTCATTGGATCCACTCCCAAGCAAATGCTGAATCAAAAAGG